>JBEAYO010000141.1:0-7849 GCA_041159285.1 Bacteroidota bacterium
CCGTTCGTAGCTGTCGTGCAGGGATTCCTTCACCTGGTTGGATGCGTCGCCGCGGCCTTTGACGAAATGGAATTCCAGGCGTTCCAACGTCTCAGCGGCATCTGGTGCAATGGTGACGCGCAGCAAGCCTTCCTCCTCGCCGCGTCGCATGGCCAGCAAGCGGTGAGATGGACAATTCTTCAGGGGTTCGGAGAATTCAAAGTAATCGCGGTACTTGGCACCTTCCTCCTCCTTGCCGCGGGCAAGGCGGGAAGTGATGGCCGCGCCTTTTCGGAAAGCATGGCGAACCTTGTTGCGGGCTTGCTCGTCTTCGGCAATCCACTCGGCGATGATATCTCGGGCGCCCTGGAGGGCATCCTCCGGAGTAGGCACCTCGTCTGTGACGAAGCGGTGCGCCAAGGTATCCACATCTCGGATTTTCTGTTCAAAGATGTCGCGGGCCAGGGGTTCCAGGCCTTTCTCGCGGGCAGCGGTGGCGCGGGTCTTGCGTTTTGGCTTGTAGGGCAGGTAGATGTCTTCCAGTTCGACGGGATCCCAGCAGGATTCGATGCGGCGGCGGAGTTCGTCAGTGAGTTTTCCCTGCTCCGCGATGGTTTGAAGAATGGTTTCGCGGCGTTTGTCGAGCTCCCGCAGTTTCTTGAGTTCCTGGTGAATGTCGGCGATTTGCACTTCGTCGAGGGAGCCAGTGGCTTCTTTGCGGTAGCGGGCGATGAAAGGAATGGTAGCCCCCTCATCCAGGAGGCTGATGGTGTTTTCCACTTTGCGCAATGGCAGGTTGAGGTGTTGGGATACGAGCGGTGCGTATGACATAAGGCAGAGAGTGTTGTAGTGTTTGTAAATATCGGTTTTCAAAGGGATGGCAAATTTAAAACGAATTGTTTTATATAATGCCTATTAGGGAGAAAATTATTTTCAGCAGTTGCGATTGCGAATAGCCCCTTGGAACCAGCGGTGCGCCTGGGTGCGCCGCTGACCACTGCCCTGAAAGCCCCTTCTGATTCTCACCTTTTACGATGTAATGACATTTTAATGTGTACAAAAGCACCCAGTCTTTCTAATTTTGCAAAAAATAAGGAAAATGAAAAAAATTTACATCATAGCAGCAGGCATGGTCATACTCGCCATCTTCCTCCTGACCAACGCTGCAGGAGACGTGAGCACCTACGGCAGTTTCCAGGAGGCCAGGGAAAGCGGCAGAACCGTTAAAATCGCAGGACAGCTTTCCAGAGAGCGTGAGATGATCTACGACCCGCAGGTGGACCCCAATCTCTTCACCTTCTACCTGAAAGACACCAAGGGCGAAGAGCGAAAGGTGCTTCTCAGGGCTGCCAAACCGCAGGACTTCGAGCGCTCCGAGCAAGTCGTTGCCACTGGCACCATGCAGGGAGAAGAATTCGTCGCCAGCGAAGTGCTCCTCAAGTGCCCTTCCAAATACAAAAGCGAAGAGGTCTATATCAAGTCCAACATCTGATTGCCAACATCGCTAAACACAAAACCACATGGAAGAAATCCAGTATATCGGCGAGCTACTCTGGCCCCGTGAAACAGGACATGTTTTCATCCTGTTGAGCTTCGTCTCCAGCCTCTTCGCCGTACTTTCATACTATTTCGCCACCCAGCGCCGTGACCTGCCAGAGGCAGACACCTGGAAGCGCCTGGGCCGCATTGGCTTCGGCCTCCACGCCCTCAGCGTGCTGGTGGTCATCGGCACCATCTTTTATGTCCTGCTGGAAAAGCGATATGAGTACGCCTATGCCCAGAAGGTCGTTTCTGACGACCTGCCCTTCAAGTACCTTTTCTCCGCCTTCTGGCAGGAACAGGAGGGCAGCTTCCTGCTCTGGTCCTTCTGGCATGTCGTTCTGGGCGGCATCCTGGTGTTCCGCGCCAGGGAATGGGAAGCCCCGGTGCTGGCCGTTCTCTGCCTCATTGAGGCCTTCATCGCTTCCATGATCCTAGGCATACATATTACCGACGAGCTCAAGATTGGCAGCAACCCCCTTTTGCTGTTGCGCGACACCATGGACATCCCCCTTTTCCGCAATGCCGACTACGTCAGCCTGCTCAAAGGCAACGGCCTGAACCCGCTGCTCCAGAACTACTGGATGACCATCCATCCGCCAACCCTCTTCCTGGGCTTTTCCTCCACAGCCATACCCTTCTGCTACGCCGTGGCAGCCCTCTGGACACGCCAGTACCAATCCTGGCTAAAACCTGTATTCCCTTGGGCCCTGTTCAGCGGTGCCATCCTTGGCACGGGTATCCTCATGGGTGGGGCCTGGGCCTACGAAGCCCTCAGCTTCGGCGGATACTGGGCCTGGGACCCGGTGGAAAACACCTCCCTGGTGCCCTGGCTGACCCTGGTCGCCGGTATCCACACTCATTTGATTGCCCGCAACACTGGCTATTCCTACAAGGCTACTTTCGCCTTCTACCTGCTGACCTTCCTGCTGATATTGTACTCCACCTTCCTGACGCGAAGCGGAATCCTGGGCGACACCTCCGTACATGCCTTCACGGAAATGGGGCTTGAAAACCAGCTGCTGCTGTTCATCCTCAGCTTTGCTTCCATCGGGTTGGGACTGCTGGTGTTGCGCAATCGCGAGATCAAAGCGCCGGAGAAGGAAGAAGCCATGAGCACCCGCGAGTTCTGGATGTTCATCGGGTCCCTGACTCTGTTATTTTCCGCTGTGCTCATCACTGCCTCCACCTCGTTGCCTGTGCTCAACAAGATCATTCAACTCTTCAATCCCGAATTCGTAGGCTATACCCTGACCGACCCTGTGGATCACCACAATGATTTCCAGCTTTGGACCGGCGTCTTCGTGGGCCTGCTTTCCGGCTTTGCCCATTTCCTGCGCTACCGGGAGCTAAACTGGGAGGCGCATAAGTCCCGTTTCATCAAAGCCATTGCCTACAGCGTTGGTGCAGCAGCGCTGCTCACTGCAGCCGCCGGCTTCTGGATTGAACTGGTCAACTGGCGCTTTGCGCTGTTGACCTTTAGCGGCCTTTTCACCGCAGTAGCCAACACAGGCTTCCTGATCTCCCTGTCCCGAGGCAGGACCTCCCAGGCCGCCTCTGTTCTTTCTCACCTTGGATTCGGCCTCATGCTGGTGGGCATCATCGCCTCTGGTCTCAACAAGCAGAACATCTCCAACAATCCGATGGCTCAGGCTGGGCTGTTGGATGAGGAAATGATTCAGAAGAATGTGCTCCTGTTCAAGAACAACCCCATGTTCATGAACGGATATCGGGTGAATTACGTCCACGACACGCTCGAGGGCAACCTTCGCACCTTCCGGGTGAACTATGAAAAACTGGATGAGAAGGGCAGGGTGGAGGAACAGTTTTCTGTTTTCCCTGCCGCCGTTTACAACAATGAGGTGTCGGAAGTGGTAGCCTACAACCCCTCCACCAAACGCTACCTCGACAAGGATATCTTCACGCACATAGCCACACTGCCCAGAAAAGAGGCAGACTTCAAATATGCCAAGGAACAGGAGGACAGCCTGCAATACGACCACTATGAACTAGGTGCCAAGCCCTTCATGCTGCGCGACACGGTAGTTGTGCGCGGCGATACCACTGTCATCAACACCAGGGTCTTCCTTGAATCAATCAACTATCAACCCGCTCATCCTGACTACGAACCCAATGAAGAGGACGTGGCATTCGGCGTGCGGGTGGGATTTGAAAAAGAAGACACAACCTATTTCGCGGAACCCTTGATTTACCTTCGTCGCCAGCTTTGGGGCTCTTTCCCCGTGCAACTAAACGACCTGTCCTTCAAAGTCCGCCTTCCAGAGGAGGCCCTGTTCCGGCTGTTGGAGTCTGAGAGGAGGCTGGATTATAAAAAATACAGCTTCAAGACAGGTGCCAGCGCAGAGCTGGATGGCCTTCGGCTGACCTTCACGGGAGTGGACAAGCAACCTCCGGTCAATAAAAAAGAAGGGGATGTCGCCATCGCTGCTGTATTTGAGGTGTCAGATCCTGGAAGCGGTAAGTCCTGGCGGGCTGTTCCCGTTTTCATCATCCGGGAAGGGGCTGTCATTACGCCCAAGACCTATCTGCCAGAGGCAGGACTGCATTTGTACCTTGCAAAAATTGATCCCGCAACGGAGAGCTTCGAGTTGATGGCCGTTCGAGACAGGCAGGGGAGTACACCGATCCTGCCGCTGGATATCGCCAGAAAATCCTACCGCACCGACTACATCGTGCTGGAGGCCATCATTTTCCCTGGCATCAACCTTTTCTGGCTGGGCAGTATTCTTATGATGGTAGGCTTGTCAGTGGCCATGGTCAACCGGCTGGCACAAAACCGCCGGATGCCGGCATGAGTGCTCAGGACAACCATATCGACTTGCCTGATATTTTGCTGTTTGGTGCCGGCAAATTGGGCTGGCACCTGGGGCAGCGGCTGAAGGAACGCGGTTGCCCGTTGGTGCAGGTCTTCAGCAGAGACCAGGACCGGGCCGCTGAGCTGGGCAGTCTGCTAAATGTTGCCTGGACGAACAAGCTGGAGGAGCTGCGGCATGAATCTGGCCTGGTCATCCTCGCTGTTCGCGACGATGCCATCCTGACGGTGGCGCAGCAGTTGCACGCCGGTGGTTTTGAAGATCGGCTCATCGTGCACACGTCCGGGGCAATGCCACTGGCTGCTCTTGCGGAAGTTCATCCCCGGGCAGGCGTTTTGTATCCCTTGCAGACATTCTCCCGTCAACGGAAACCCGATTTTGAAGAAATACCTTTTTGCATAGCGGCCCGGGAGCCGAGAGATGAAATTGTCTTGAGCGCATTTGCAAGCCGGCTTAGTCAACATGTCCATTTAATCAATGATGAGCAGCGACTGGCGCTGCACGTGGCGGCAGTATTTGCCAACAATTTCACGAACCACATGTATCATATCAGCTGGCAGCTGCTTGAGGGGGAGCGCTTGCCCTTCGAATTGCTGTTACCGCTGATCCGGGAAACGGCAGCTCGCCTCTCGGATGGCAGTCCAGCCAGCATGCAAACTGGTCCTGCTTCCAGAGGAGACAGCAGCACACTGCAGCGACACCTGGACTGGCTGGAACAGTACCCGGCTCACAGAGAGTTGTATCAATTGCTGTCACAGCGCATTGCTGAGGCCAGCAGGAAACAATGATGTACAAGGCCACACAGCACTTGCCTATCCAATAATAAACGGCCTTTACACCGCGCAGGCAGTCTCCAAGGCCACAAAACCTTACACCATAGCCCGCCATGCGTATCATAGGAAACATCGAACATCCCGGCTTGAAGATCACGGTCTTCAAGATGGACAACAAGTTGTCAGTTAAGTTTGAAACCGGCCTGTACGAGCAGACCTACAAGTTCCGGGAGTCGGAATATTTAAAGGAATTTGCAGACATGCAGCGCCTGGTTGATGAGGAATTCATACAGTGCGTGGAAGCCCGTTTCGCCAGCATGCACCAGGAAAAGAACGAGGCCATGCTGCGCTTTTTGCCGCCGGCAAGGATGGACCTGCCGGAGGAAATCATTTAGCGCTTCCCTCGGGGGAGAGGATTACCTCCCTTTGCTTCTCTGCCATCTGCAGGCGTTGACGGATGAAACCCGAGATCACATGAAGGCCCATGGAGAAATGCTCATTGTTGTTGATGACGATGTCGGCTTCGTCCATGTAGGGCTTGATGTAGCGCTCGAAGGTGGGCAGGACATGATTTTGGTAGCGGTACAGCACATCTTCAATCGGGTAGTTACGCTCCACCTGGTCTCGCTTGATGCGGCGGATGACCTTCAGGTTCTCCTTGGCGTGCAGGAAGACCTTGAGATCCAGGAGTTTCCTAATCTTCTTATAGTGAAATACAAAAAGGCCCTCCACGATGATGACAGGGGCTGGCCGAAAAACCAATATCCGGGGTGTTGCCAGGGCATTATTGAAGGTATATTCCTGCTGCAGGACCTCCTCGCCTGCCTTTAGTTTCAGCAGGGCCTCGCGGAAGGCTTTCTTGTAGATAGAGTGGGGGAGGTCGAAGTTTTTCACCCCTGCGGCATCGGCTTCCTGTTTTTCCCTCGGCTTGTAGAAGTCATCCTGGGAGAGAATGCACAGCTCCTCATCGGTGAAGGAGTTGCGCAGTTCACGGATAAAGGAAGTTTTTCCGGAGCCGCTGCCGCCGGTGATGCCGATGATAAAGGGTTCGTTCATGAATTGTTGTTCAGGCTGGTTCAAGTCGACAAAGTTTCACAAAATTACCAATAGTTTGATTTTTTTCTTAGCTTAGTATTGGAAAATGATAGCAGGACCCCGCATTGAGAAGGGCTTGACCTGCAACCCGGAGAAATAGAAAACTGCATTTCAACCAAACCCCAAAGACCATGAAAAATCTGATATTCCTGCTCCCGGGCTTCCTATGCCAACATCTGGTTGCCCAACCGCAACTGGCAGATGCCCGCAGTGCCGGGCTTGGTCACCTCCCGGTGGCATCGCTGGATGCCTGGAGTCTGCTGGGAAACCAAGCCGGATTGGCCTCCCTGCATCGTCCAGCGGCATTCGTCACCGCCTCCCAACCTTTTTTCGTGAATGGCTTGCATGAAATTGCAGCAGGCATCGTGCTTCCAAGCAAGGCTGGAACCTTTGGCCTCAGCCTGCAACGCTTTGGATTCAATGCCTACCGGCAGCAGAAAGCCGGACTGGCATACGGCCGCTTGCTCTCGGAGGCCTTCCAACTAGGCGTTCAGTTCGATTATTTTCATACCGCCCTGAGCAACCAGCAAAGCCGCCATTCGTTTACCTTTGAGCTGGGAATCCTGGGCAAGCTGTCACAGGAGCTGGAACTTGGCCTACAACTCTTCAATCCTACGGGCAGACTAACAGGCAGCGCTTACTCCACGCTGCCTGTTATTTATCGACAGGGCTTGGTTTGGCTGATTTCGGAAAAGGCATTGATTTCCGCATTGGTGGAGAAGGAATCCGGCCGTAAAATCAATGCAGGTCTGGGCCTCGAATATGGATTCCTGCCAGGATTGCAACTTCGGGCAGGATTTGGCATCTCGCCGCCCATGGTTGGCATCGGCATTGGCTATAGTCCGGGAAAAGGCGTTCAATTCAACGCGGCCACCCGCTTCCACCAGTTGCTGGGACCAACCCCCTTTGCAGCCGTGTGCTGGAACCGGTCGTAGTACATGCCTTGCACCAGACGAAAAATACTAATACCACATGAAAAATCCTTGGAAAACGCTCTCTACCCAAAAGGTCTATGACAATCCCTGGATCACCGTTTCGCACCGCGAAGTCGTCAATCCTGCCGGCAATCCCGGCATCTATGGAGTGGTGCATTTCAAGAATCTGGCCATCGCGATTGTTCCATTGGATGAGCAAGGCAATACCCTCCTGGTGGGTCAATACCGCTACACCCTGAACCAATACAGCTGGGAGGTGCCAGAGGGTGGGGGAGCGCCCAATGCCGACCCCCTTGAGTCGGCGAAACGGGAACTCAAAGAGGAAACCGGCTACAGTGCGGCTGTCTGGCTGGAGGCCGGAATCATCCACACTTCCAATTCCGTCACCGATGAGCAAGGTTTTGTTTACATCGCCAAGGAGTTGACCCCGGGCGAAGCCTGTCCGGAGGAGACCGAACAGCTGGTGGTGAGGCAACTGCCACTGGAAGAAGCCGTGGAAATGGTGTTGCGGGGTGAAATAACAGACAGTCTGAGCGTGGCGGCGCTGCTGAAAGTTTATCTACTGCGGCAAAGGGGGCTTGTATAACTTGAAAAAATTATTAAAAAGAAATTAAAAAAGGATGTTTGGTGAGATTTAACTACCATCAAGCTTTAAAACATTTATATTTGCATCCTCTTTACCACTCATATAAAC
>JBEAYO010000142.1:0-7849 GCA_041159285.1 Bacteroidota bacterium
AACCAGCACCGGCAGAACAGATTGCAGAGCCTTTAGGTACAGCTATTGCAAAGACACCTCAACACCTTACCTACAAATCACATCTTATGAGCCTGACGACTGCCAGCTCCCATTACCAGGTCATCTGCTTCGGAGAAGTGCTCTGGGACCTGCTGCCCACCGGCAAGATTGCCGGAGGAGCCCCTATGAACGTGGCCTTCCACGCCAACAACCTGGGCCTTAAGGCTGGCATGATCAGCAGGGTGGGAAAGGACGCGCATGGCAGCGAACTGCTGGCCTTCTTCCATGAAAAAGGCATTCCTACCGGGCTGATACAACAGGACGAGGAGCTGCCGACCGGCATCGTCAACGTCTCGCTGGATGAGCGCGGCTCCCCCAGCTATGAGATCGTCGCCCCTGCTTCCTGGGACAACATCCAGCCGGCCGAGGCTGCGCGGCAGGCTGTGCAGCAGGCCGGCGTCCTGGTTTTCGGCAGCCTGGCCTGCCGCTCCCCTCGAACACGCGACACCTTGCTGGACCTGCTGGTCCGGCCAGGCAGCGCGTGTTCGATGTCAACCTGAGGGCTCCGTTTTACAGCCAGGAACTGCTGAAAGCACTCATGGACAGCGCCAGCCTGGTTAAAATGAACGACGAGGAGCTGGAAATCATCGCCGCCTGGCACGGAATAAAAGGTGATGCCGCCGACCAGTTGATCAGCCTGGCGGACCTGTACGAGTTGGACGGGCTGATTGTAACCCGCGGCGCCCGGGGAGCTGTCTTTTACGATCAGGTCAGCCTTTATGAGCATCCCGGTTTTCCCGTCGCTGTAAAGGACACCATCGGCAGCGGGGATTCCTTCCTGGCTGCTTTTTTGATGAAGTTCCTGGCCGACGCACCAGCCGAGGACTGCCTCGCGTTTGCCTGCGCTACGGGGGGCCTGGTGG
The DNA here is from genome assembly GCA_041159285.1 of Bacteroidota bacterium. GTDB lineage: Bacteria > Bacteroidota > Bacteroidia > Chitinophagales > Saprospiraceae > UBA6168. The sequence continues at coordinate 924 of JBEAYO010000142.1, forward strand.
CCTCAAGGCCAGGTGGCACCCCTATGATCAACGAAGCGGATGTCCTGGGCTTGATGGGATGAAACTAATGAGGACTTTAAGAGACTGTTTGTAAAATCCCGGCATCGCCTTTTATTCCCTCCCACCCTTTGCGTTCAATCATTCTCTATAGAGAGCGTGGCGGTATGCTCCACCGTCAAGATGCCGCCCATCTCCACTGTCAGCGTTCGGCCAACGGCTGCCTCTCCGGCTGGAAGCAGCACATCGAAGCCTGCGGGAATCACCACGTCATGGCAAGAAATCGGCTGGTGGCCCAGGCTCCAGTTGGCATCGTTCATCCAACTCATCCCGTCCCCGTTGCCAGTCCAGGTATTGGTCAATTCCCCCATCAATGGGACTGTTACTGTCGTTGGCGGCAGGCCGCAGCCATAGGTGCCAAAAACACTTACTACCAGACTGTAATTGCCCGCGTTGACATTGCCGAACACATTTGAAAACTGCCAACTTCCACCCCCGTTGATGGAATAGCCCACCTGTCCGTTGATTGCCAGATGGTTCACTGAAATGCTGCCGAGCGTGGAACCACAAAACTCCGGGGTCACTTCCACGCTGAAGGTCTGAATCAGCCCCAACACCGTCACCGTCGCATGGCAAGTGGCCGTGTTCCCATGGCCATCGCTGGCAGTCAGCATCACCGCGTTTGTGCCTTGGTTGATGCAATAAAATTGAGAAGTGGAAAGGTTAGCGGGAATCACTGTTCCGCAATTATCAGAGGAAGCCCCGGCGTTGAAAACCTGCAAAGGATTGACAGACACCATCCCCTGCGAATTGACCTGAACAGTAATATCCTGGCAAACAAGCACCGGGGGCAAATTGTCCATCACCGTCACGGTAGCGTTGCAAGTGCCGGCATTGCCGCCTTGATCCATGGCAGTCAGCAGGACTGCGTTGGCACCGAGATTTGAGCAATCAAAATTGGCCTTGTCCAAACTCAGGATAATTGTCCCGCAATTGTCGCTGCTGCCGTTGTCCATCTGTGCCGGTGTAATGCCAGCCACACCGGCGGCATCCAGGAATACAGTGATGTTTTTACAAAGTGCCACGGGCGGCAGCTTATCCTGCACGGTGACAGTCGCGCTGCAAGTGCTACTGTTACCGCTGGTGTCTGTGACCGTCAGCGTCATCTGGTTGGCGCCGAGTTGGGAGCAGGAGAAGCTGCTCTGGCTCAGTGCCAGGGAAACAGCGCAATTGTCGCTGCTGCCGTTGTTGATTTGGGCGGCCGTGATGCTGGCCATGCCCTCAGCGTCAACCTGGATTGCTTTGTTCTGGCACTTGGCCAGCGGCAGGATGGTGTCTGCCACTATCACCAGGGCCGTGCAGGAGGAGCTGTTGCCGTTGACGTCCGTCACCGTGAGCGTCACTGTGTTGCCGCCACCGTTCAGGACAGCCAGGTCATCACAATCAAAACTGCTGATATCCAGCATGCGGCTGGCAATACCGCAGGCGTCTGAGGAGTTGTTGTCAACCTCGACGGCAGCCACGGAGGCATGGCCCATAGTGTCCAGGATAGTTGTCACATCCTGGCACAATGCCACTGGCGCCAGGGTATCTGCAACCGGTACCAGTGTTCTGCCTTTGTAGGTGCGAACAATAAAGTAGTTGAAAATGATTTCCCCGTCGCCATCGTGATTGCCCTGGGTATGAACCACATTGGTAAACAGCGTCGAATCGGCATAGCTGGAGCCACCGCCACCACCGGAAGAACAATACCCGCCACTGCCGCCACCGTAGTAGCCGCCACCGCCACCAGCAGCCTCGCAGTAGTAATAAAATGGATATGGTATTGATCCGCCATAACCGAAACCACCAGGGCTTCCATCGAAATAGGTTCCGATTCCGCCTGCTCCGCCATTTGTCTGGGTTCCACCTTTGCCACCGCAATCACTGCACCAGTAACCTGCGCCATCTCCACCTGTCAAGCCACCGCCAGCACCCCCTGTGTTACCCTGCGAGGAGTAATTGCAACTGATGGTACCGCCGCCGCCACCAGCCACCAGGATGCGATGCCCGAGCCCGTTGCCGCCCATTCGAATATCCGATGCACCGCCACCACCACCGCCGTAATAATCGCCACCTCCTCCGCCGTTGTACCCCCCGGTACCTATGGAATCCAAGGATGTTTCAGCTGGAGCTCCTCCTACATAGAGATAAAAGGTATCGCCCGGAGAGACACTAATGTCGGCCTCCACTGTTCCCCCTTTGCCATAATCCTTTATATTGCAGTTATAAAACGACATCCCTCCCCTGGCTCCACGGGCGATGACAGAAATTTTGCTAACATCATTCGGGACGACAAACATCTGTTGACTCCTTGTCAGGTTGAATTGTTGACTGAAGTGGGCTGAGTCACGAATGGTAATTTCTGCATATAACACCCCCTCCATATCTGCTATAAAGGAAGCGATGGCGCCTGTATCCAATTGATTCCCCCCTGCCGGGGCATCAAACCAGGCGACTGAAGCGGCCTGCGGCAGCTCGACCTGCGCCATGAATGCCTGGCCATCGCAGAGACTCCCAGGAGTTGTTGTGACCAGCAGGCTGTCCAGCCCCGGCACGGTGTACGCCACCGGCCCCGTCCACTCACTGCATCCAGCACCGCACCTGGAGCGAACCCAGGCATAATAGACCGTATCCGGCTGCAGAAATTCAATGAGCAAACTGTCCCCGGCAAGGTTGCTGAAAGTCGCTGGGGTAAGCGAATCAGGAGGTGCCGGGCTGTCAGACCAGTAAAGATCCATTTTGACTGTGTTGTTGCAAGTGGTAGCGGGTGTCCAGGAAGCCACTGCCGTGGTAAAGGGAGCATTCCCTGCGCGGACAAGCGGCATAGGCGGCGCAGGGCAGGGAATTGGATGGAGCACTGTCACCGGTGTCCGGTCGCATTCAGCCAGGCTGACGGCGGTTGCCTCAAAGGCAAGCAGCCATTCTCCGAATATGTTCCCACTGTATTCGTTATCACCCTCAAAATGCCAATACAGCAAGCTATGCCAGGGTGAATAGATGAACTGGCCAAGTTGGCCGGATCCCAATTTTTTTTCAAAGACAGTTACCGTATCGGCTTCCTGCGTTTTCAGATTCAGGCGCTTGATGATTTGCGTTGTTCTTGGATGGTAGATTATCGTGTACTCGAAGTTGCTGTAAGTGGACATGCCCCAGTACCAGCAGGATTCTGCAGTTTCCAATTCATTTCCAAACTCGATACTTTCATTGATAACACTCACATGGCCGGAGGGAAGGTCGACCCTGAATACTTTGTTCTGGTTGTTGGCATACAGCAGAAAGTAGCCGCAGCCGTTAAATATGGCACTGCTGTAGCAGCCAATGTTGGCAATTGGCTGGCTGAGCAGGGTGGTATCTCCGGTTGAGGTCCCGTCATAGTTGTACGCTACAATGCAGTTTACAATATTGACATTAAAATCGGCAAAATAAGTTGATGTGTCACGGTACAACAGCCCATACAGTTTTCCGGTGCATAAGTCGCTGAACATGCCATCAATGCGTCCTGCTAGTCGCACCCCATTTTGCAGTTGATGATCATAGCGCACCGTGAAATCATCGCCCGTGTAGAAGACATAATCAGGCGTGACGGCAAGCCCGCGGCCATCGTCGCCAGACAGGGTGTCGGTATCCACGTAATAAAGTGCAGCATCAGTTTTGACAGTATTAAGCTGCTCGAACTGTGGGTCAAATGCCTCTATATAAACTGTGTCTAATACAGTGAGCTGGACATCCGCGCTGGGGCCCTGGCTGAGGAGTTTCCCACCCACCGGGGCGTCATGCCAGCGGACAAGGCCCGAGCTGCTGTTCACTTGCACCGTTTCACCGCTGCAACCTGTCAGGAGGCTGTCAGAAACAGTAACAGGTGGGGTTTCGTGCATCCGGCCATCGCAATTGTTATCAATGCCGTCATTGCATTCCTCTTGCGCACCCGGGTTGACAGCCGCGTCATTGTCATTGCAATCATGGCCCAGGCGGATGTATCCTGGCTTTAGCTGGCAAAAGTCCTCATAAATGGAGATATTGCCGTAACCGTCGCCATCTGAATCAGCATACCAGCGGGTGAGCACCTGTATGGCCATGCTGGTGTCCACGCAACCGAATGTATCGGTAGTGATAGTGCTCCAGGATCCACAGGTATCGGCCAGCAGTTTCAAGCTGGTGAAGATGCGCGAAAATTTTTGTACGCGGCAATTCTCCCTGTCCGAGACATATAGTTCACCTGCTGCATTGAGGTCAATCGTAAGATAGGAAGAAAGCTGGTTGGCAGCATTGCCATTGTCATTTCCTCCGGCGGCTACCGAGTATCCTGTCTCCCCTGGTTTCCATCGCAAGACGCGGGATCTCAAGTCATCGCATACCAACAGCCTGCCTTCGCTGTCCAACCTCAAATCATTGGGAAACCACAGGTCTCCCAGCAAAGCTCCCGCAAAAGGGACGACGGTTCCTGAAGCAGCGCCGGGCGCCCATTTCATTATTCTGGCATTTCCATTGTCCGTCACATAGATGTCTCCATTGTCGTCCACCCAGAGACCGCCTTTTGGGTAAGTCAATTGGTTGGTAGCGTTCCCGAGGCTGTTGCCGCCGGCGACGGTGATGCCCTCGGAAGCACCAGGCGCCCATTTTTGGACGCGATGGTTTTCCTGATCAGTGACGTAAAGATTGCCGGAAATATCCAAAAATATGCTGCGAGGAGATGCCAATTCACTGGCTCCCGAGCCATAAATGCCGTTGCCTGCCACGATGACGCCCTCGGTCGCCCCGGGTGCCCATTTAACTACCCGGTCATTGAAAGCATCTGAAATGTAAAGATTGCGATTGGCATCCACCCAAATTGAACTTGGATGGCTGATTTTGTTGAGCTCAAAACCGGGGCCGTTTCCACCCGCCACCAGTACGCCTTCGGTAGCACCGGGTGCCCATTTGGTGACCCTGTAGTTGGGCCACTCTTCTGCCACATACAGGGTGTCACCTGGTGCTATGAAGATATCCAAGGGGTAGATTTGATTCAGCGTACCACTGCCAAGGCCGTTTCCACCTGCTATGGTCACCGCATCAGGTGCAAAACCATCCGGTTGCATGAACACCGTGCTGTCGTTCAGCTTCCACGCTATGCTGGAAAGTGGCCTGTCGTCATCAGTGACCAGGGCGATGGTGTCGCCGCTGAGATAAGTGTCCATGACCAGGTTTGTTTCAAGGGGCCCTATCCAGGCGCTGGCACTTCCGGACATGTTTCCTGTGCAGCCGGAGCTACTGAGGGCAGCAACAGTGTAAGTGCCGGTGAAGGCTGGCATACCCAGGTTAAGGGGTGCGCCGGTGCCGGGCAGCGGGCTCCCGACATCACCTCCATTGTGTCTTAGCTGATAGTCAACGCCGAGTTGGGAATTGCTCAAGGTGATGGGTTCGAGGGAGTTATTGCAGCTTGCCCCTCCTCCCCCGACATCAAAGGGAATGACATGGATAGGGTTATCCTGCAGCTCGTAGGCTCCCATATCCACCACAAAGCCGTTGTATATCCGTGGGTTGCCGTCCATGTCCGTAGGGTAACCTGCAATGAGGTAATTGCCGCCTGCGTTCACGGCAGGTGAGCATGGCTGCAAGTGGAAATCATTTGGCCCGACAAACATTGGATTTTGGCCCATCTCCTGGAGCATGGAATATTCCAACGAGAAATTGGCACCCGAACCGTGGCTGTTACCCCAAACGATGCAGTTTTCCAGGTATACTGGCAGCCCTGTGGAACCGATGGCAGGGGACTCCATGTTATTGACGACGGTGCAATTGGTGAGGGTGAGGTAGGCCGGGTTGCCGATGAAGACTGCAGATCCACCGGAAGTATATGTGACGTTTCCATTGAAGAGGCAGTTGACGAAACTGGTATTTGACCAGCTTCCTCCATAGTAGGCTCCTGCTGCGTTGCTGCCTTTGTTTGAAAGAAAAGCCGAGCTAAAGACAGACAGCGTGGTATTGGCTGCCGTAATGGCCCCGCCTCCAAAGTCGCAGTTGTTGTTTTCAAATCTGCAGCGGTCAACGATCACCGTGCTGTTATCAATGGATAGACCGCCTGAGAACATGGAAGTGTTGCCAATTATCTGGCAGTTGGTGATTCTGACGGTGCTGTAATTGATTCTCACAGGGCCTAAGTTATCATCGTTATGGGCGTCCTTGATGATAAAGCCGTCCATCGAGGTAACAGCTCCCAAATTAAAGAAATCAACGATAAAGTCGCTGTTGTCAAAGTTGAGGCCTGGAATGCCGATGTCTCCGGACAGGATGGTTGGATTGGAGGCGATGTTGCGCTGGGAGATGTCTGTTTCCGTGCCGGCAAAGCCGCCATAGAATTTCATGCCGTTTCTAATAATGAAGGCATATCCCTGGTTGTTTGGGTCTGAAACGGGAGTTGGGAAATAGGTGCCGGCGGCTACCCAGACTTCGAGGGCAGTGGCAAGGGCAGTGATCAGCTGGTTGGCGGAGAAGGCATCGTCCCAGCTGCTGCCGTCCATATTGCCGGCCCCATTTTGGGTGACATACGCCCGAACCGGGTTGATAGTGGCTACTTGTTTTTCCGGCGGAAGACGGGAGGGCTGTTCACCGTTGCCGGGGAGGCATGCGTCCGCTGCGTCCCGGGCCGGGGCAACCATTGTTTCCGGTTTGGAGCTTGCATCAGGCCAGTGGTGGCAACTGATCCAGTCCTCCGTGCACGGTGATGACGGGTGAAGGGTTGCCGCCGGGGCCTGTTGGATGGCGATTGACAATAGAAGCAGGTAAATTGAGGTTGCTGTTTTCATATTGGCTGATGGTTATGATTAGTGCAGTGGCAAATAGGGTTACAAGCCGCTGTTGAAATGCAGCTCTTCACTCTGTCAGTGCTTTATTCACCTGGGTTAGCCATC
>JBEAYO010000143.1:0-7837 GCA_041159285.1 Bacteroidota bacterium
GCGCCACACCGCGGCGGAAGGGGAATTTTAGGCGCACGGGGCTTCACCCCGCGCGCCTTTTGCGAGAAGGCGCCTCGCCAAATGGTCTTTTGAGACAGCCTCCTTTTACCAGAAGGCCCACTCGCCAGAGTGCCTTTTAAAGTGCTCGCAAGGCAGGCATGGTACAGACAACCCCAAACAATTGTCAGTCCGGCGAAGCCGGGCTCCAAAAATGCTTGTCAAAGTGTACAACGCGGTCGTCGGCAACTTCCACACCTTCATTTTCCAGCATCTGCTGCATCATGGTGGGAGAAGGGAAGTGATTCCTGCCGCTGAGTTCGCCCTTGCGATTCACAACGCGATGCGCCGGCACGCCATCCTGGCTGAAGCTCTGATTCAAGGCCCAGCCGACCATCCTCGCGGAACCTGCAGCCAGATAGTCAGCAATAGCCCCATAAGTGGTGATGCGGCCATACGGAACCCGGCGAACCACCTCGTAAACACGCTCAAAGAAATTTGTTGACTCCATCTTTCTATTTTTGCATCCCTAAGATACATATTCTTCCAATCATGGTAAAAACAAAAATAAAAGCCGGCAAGGTCCGCAACCTCACCGATGCCCGCTACTTCGCAGCCCGCGAAGTCGAGTGGCTCGGCATTCCCCTCGGACAATACGACCCGGAAGCCGTCAACCCCGCCCTCGCCAAGGCCATCATCGAATGGGTGGATGGGGTGAAAATCGTCGGAGAATTCAACTTCGCAAGCGCCGAGGAAATACTCTCCCTCAACGAGTCCATCTGGTTCGACGCCGTGCAGGTCGGCATGCCCACCTCGAAAGAAGAAATGGCCCGCCTCAAAGGCATCGCCCTCATCAAGGAAGTAGTGCCGGATTCCAACTCGACCATACGGCAACTGGCAGGCCATATAGCCGACTACGCCGGCTGCGCCGACTACTTCCTGCTCAACCTGGAAAAGACCGGTATTTCGTGGGAACAAATCAAAGCGGGAAAACCCTTCTCCAGCAAAGACCTGCAAGGCCTTTGCGCCGACTACAGGATCCTGCTTGACGTCCCCCTTTCACCGCAGACCCTGCAGGACCTGCTCGCGGAAATTCAACCCTTCGGCCTCAACCTGGCCGGCGGCGAAGAGGAAAAACCCGGATTCAAATCATTTGATGAGCTGGATGAAATACTGGACCTGCTCTCTGCATAACACGAGACACAACAACTCCCTATGACGCACATCAGCTGGAAATTACTCCTCCTCGCAGGCTTGATCTTCTCGGCCTGTGCCAACCCCATCCCTCCGGAAGGCGGCCCCCGCGATACTACCCCACCGGCTCTCGATTCTCTGAACTCCACCCGCAACTATCAGACCCGCTTCGTGAAACAAACCGTCGTCCTGGCTTTTGACGAATGGGTGGAACTGCGGGACGCCTTCACCCAAATCGTCATCTCCCCCCCCCTGGAGCACCGCCCCCAAATCGTCAGAAAAAAGAAAACCATCCAGGTGAGCTTCGATGAACGCGAAGTGCTGCGCGACAGCGCCACCTACGTCATCAACTTCGGACAGGCCATCAGAGACCTCACGGAAGGAAACGTGGCTCCCGTCGTGTTTGTATTCTCCACTGGCGACTACATCGACTCGCTGTCCGTGCCTGGCACCATCGCCGATGCCTACACCGGCAAAGCCGAGGAAAACGTGCTCTTCATGCTCTATGAGAACCTCTCCGATTCCGTCGTTTACAAAGACAGGCCTTTCTATTTCGCCCGAACCGACAAGGAGGGACGCTTCAATGTGACCAACGTCAAGGGCGGAGCTTTCAAGGCCTTTGCCCTGTTCGACCAAAACCTCAACTACCGCTTCGACAGCGATGTCGAAAAAATCGCCTTCCTGGATACCATCCTGCTGGTACAGGGCCGCAGCGCAGCCCCCGGCGATTCCCTGTCTGCCGGTCCACCAGCTTTGCCACTCTCCGATTCCGCGGCAGCAGTCGCCTACCCGGGCACGCCGGTACTGGCATTCCGGCTTTTTGAAGAGGAAAAACCGCTTTTCCTTCAGACCAAAGAAACCGAAACCTATGGCATGGCAAAGCTCGTCTTCAGCAGAGAGCCCTACGATGCCGTGGTTCATTTCGACACCATCGGACAAGATGTCTATCAGGAGATGGATAAAGACACGATACGGCTTTGGTACAGTGCGGAGGCCGACACGACAGACTGGAAGGTCTATATCCGCAGAGACACCTTCGTCGATACGGTGCTGGTCAGTGCAGGACTGAAAGCCAGCTTCCCGGGCACCGCAACCTTGGAGTTGGCACCCGCAGCACCGCCTGCCGCCAACCGGCAGGCGCCAGGCAGCCCCTATGCGCTGACCTTCAACCATCCCTTGGCGGCACTGGACTCTCTGCGGATCAAGGTGCTTGAAGACTCCAGCCGCCTCGAGGTCAAGCCCAGTCTCTATCTCGACCCTGTGGAGCGGAGGCGCCTGTTGGTGGACTACCCCTGGAAAGAAGGCAAAAGCTACGAGGTATCCATCCAGGCAGGAGCTGTGACAGATATTTTTGGCCTTGTCAATGCCGATTCCCTCGGTCGCAGCTTCACAACCAGCCTTGCCAAGGATTTCGGAACACTGACCCTGAAAGTCAACAACCTCGATGCCGGCAAGGCCTACCTGCTGCGCTTGCTGGATAAAAACGGGGGACTGGTCCAGGCTTTCCGACCGGATGGCGTCAACACTTTTCAGCAGACGCTGAAATTCCTAATCCCCGGCTTGTACGAACTGGAGGTAATCGAAGACCTCGACAGAAACGGCCGCTGGACGACGGGCAGCTACCACCTTCGCCGCCAACCAGAGCGGGTCCAGCGAAAGGCACTGGAGGAACTTCGCGCCAACTGGGAAATGGAATCAGCTATCGACGCCGCCTTCCGGTGAGGCGGCATCCCCTCCCTTTTTTCCAAAGGTCCACTTGCTGCGCGTTGGCTTGCGGGACTCCTCGCTCAACAATACGGAAAGTGGCCGCATTTCGGGAATCTGGTCCGACAGAATCTTGAGAATGGCAGCGAAAGGAATAAACAGGATCATCCCGGCACCTCCCCAAATCAATCCGCCCAGCAAAATGGCGATGAAAGTCGCAAACGGATTGATGCGCAGCTGGTGCCCTACCGTCAGCGGAAAGATGACATTGGCCTCCAGGTATTGCACGACCCCCAGCACTGCCACGACCCCCAGGGGATACCACACGGAGTCGTAGGTCGTCCAGGCCACAATGACGGCAGCCAGGCCACCGATCATGATGCCCACGTATGGAAAAAAGGTCAGCAATGCTGCCAGCACGCCGAGGTAAATGGCATTGGGTAGGCCTATGAGCAAGAATCCTAAACTGTTGAGTACTCCCACGATGAGATATACCATGGCCATGCCCTTGGCGAACCTGAAATAGGTGGTGCTGAGTTCGTGAATGGTCGCTGTAAAGCCCTGGACCTGGTCATCCGGCACTATACCCAGTACAAACCTGACCAGCAGCTCGCGATAGTAGAGGATGAGGGCGACAAAGATGGGGATGATCAACAGCGTGGCCAGGGAGCCGGCGGAGAAGTAAACGGTCTGCTTGAGCAGGGGAATGAGTTCATCCACGAGGTTTTGCTGCAACTGCTGCGCCATGACCTGGTACTGGGCCTCGTCAATGTCCAGCACCCTGTTGATCAGTTGAAGCAGCTGCTCTGTCAAGGTCATGATCTTTTCCTGGGAAAGGGTGAACTTGTCCTGCAACAGTGAGACGCTGCTGGTGAGCAGCTGGTACACCAGGAAGCCAAACACCAGCAATATCAGCAGGCATGCGGCGATGCCGACTCCCCGGCCGGCGTATCGCTCTACTTTCAGGCAAACCGGGTGCAGGATGACGCTGATGAGGAAGCCAAAACCCAGGGGGATGAACAAGGCCCTGCCTTCTCTTAGCAGGAAAAAGGCCAATGCGATGAAGAGCAGGAGAAAAGTATAGAATTTCAAATAGCGGTAGGCGCTGATATTCATGTTCCTTTAGTTTTTGATGAAGAGCTTCGCTTAATAATGGTGCTTCCTCCCCCCGCTTCCTGAAAAGGGCAAACGAAGCTGTCCCAAAAGACTCATTTGCACAGCGCCTTCCCTTGAAATCCCTCTTGAGGCTGTCTCAAAAGACTCGCCGCACCTTTAAATTCGTTCGGCCAGTGCCGCTTGGCTCCAGGGAAGGGCACACGGCGGGCCGCAGGGTTTCGCCCTGCGCCCTTTTTCAGCGGCTCGCAACCAAATGTTTTTTCAGCCAGTTGAACAAAGCCTCCGATAAGTTCACGTAGGGCGGCTTTTGCAGCAACTGGATCCCGCAAAGTCCGGCCCAGCCAGCCATGGCAGCAAACGACAAATCCCCAAACCGGGTGAAGCCCCTGAAATCGTGCATGTTTAACCGCAGTAACTCGTACATGACGAAATCCGTCCCGATGTAAGCGCTGTTGATCCAGAACAGCAGCAACATGACGCGAAGCATTCTGCGCAGGACAAATGCCTGGTACATCATCTGCCCGCCTTCCTGCTTTTTTCGCAGCGCTGCTATCTTGAAGTGGATGTAGCGGTAAGCCCCGAACTGATAGGCGTAAAAAGTGACTATGTAAAGGGCCATTTCGAGCCCGCCATAGAAGGGAGAATAAAATTTGCGGCCTACCTCAAGGCGATACTCCACGTCCGTGAGAAAATACAGACCTGCAAAGTACAGGACCTGCCCAACCGGCAGCAGGAAGTGTTTCGCATCTGAGCCCACAAACTGATAAGAGGGGAAGAGTTGCAGCTTGACCGCAAAAAAAAGCAGCATGCCGAGGGAGAGGGTGTGATAGACCGGCAGGAATAACAACCCGGGATGGCTGGTGTATGCGCCCTTCAGCACCAGCAGGTGGTGGAATGTTGAAGCTGCGAATGCCAGCAGCAAGCCCGCAAAGAAATAGTCCGCCCGCTTGTTATGGTGCTGCCTGAATAAAAACAGCAGGGCGATGGCTGCGTTCAGCAGCAGGGTGGCTGAAAGCACCAGAGAGGATAACAGGGCGAGTTTTCCGGCAATATAATGCATGGTGCTGATTTACTTGATCGCGGCAGTAAGGCTCAATCCAAACCTTGTTCTTTTTCAAAATTAAGAAATACCCCGAATATCTCAAAAAGCCGGGATTGTTTTATCTGCGGAAGTTGCTGTGGAATCGAGGGGAAGAAGCCTCCCAAATGTACTGCTGCACTCCATTTCCTGGTAAAGACGCTCGAAACTGCCTCAAAAGACCCTTTTTCAAAGCGCCCTTTCGGGAAAATGAGGCTATCTCAAAAGCTGCGCCCAACTGCTCCCCGGCACCATCCGATTTACAGCGTCTCGTACACTTCCCGCAATACCTTTTCCATTTCCTTGCGGACAGCCGACGTGGAAGTAGTGAAATTGTTATTCATGAAACTAAAAATTAAAAACCTCCCCTTGCGAGTGAGCAGATAACCGCTCAGACAATGGTTGTTGCGAAGCGTACCCGTTTTCGCATACACGTAGGGCGTGTCGCCATTTCGATAGTCCGTGCGCAGCGTGCCCGAAACACCGCCGGCAGGAAAAATGCTCAGCAGCCGCTCGCGGGGAAGCTCCTCCTGGATTTTATCCAAAAGCGCCACCAAAGACCTGGGCGTCAGCAAATTATAGCGGGAAAGACCAGACCCGTCAGCCCACTTTGGCTCGTCCGGTAAATCGCTCAGGTGATACCTGAGCGCATACGCCATGGCGGACTCTGCATTCAGAAAACCCGCCGACTTTTTCCAGGAACACAACAGTAACAACTGCTCCGCAATAAAATTGTCGCTCTCCTGCATCAGCAGTCGGTACAAATTGTCCGCCCCCTGGTGGTAAATCGTCGCGGCATCCGGCGGGGGCATCAGCGGCGCCCCCAATACGTAAACCGGCCTTTTCAAGGTGTCCGACAACACCTCCGCTAAAAATGAAGGCGAATACCGGAAGGGCACATGCCACTCCACCTCGCCGTCCCGGTCCGCCAATATATTGACAATGAATTGATTGTCGTATTCTTCCCGCCCGATGTAATCCTCCGCATGAAACGAAGTGTCATAGCGCACCCTCGACTTCAAAAAAGCAGGCGTGACCGATACCTGCCCGCTCCCGCCGCCCAACTGTCGAAAGTGGGCCACATTGCTGTAAACCGGAAACGGCGATTTTTCAGGTTGGTAGGAATATGGATAATCGCTCCACATCCACCCTGAACCGTACCGCTCATCCCTGAAATTGGCAGGGCAAAACAACAGCGTCTCCTTGCGGGACCTGAGGAACTCATACACGAGCGTGTCCGGCCTCAGATGGGGATTCAAAAAGGAGGGGTCTCCCGTGCCCCAGAAAATCAGCAGGTCTCCCTCCTGCCGGTATTGCAGGGAAGGGATGGAATCGCCCAGCATCTTGAGACTGGCGTACAGGGTCAACAGCTTGGCATTGGAAGCCGGCGTGAAATAGCGGTCGGCCTGATAGGCGTACAGCATGCTGTCCCGCGCCGGATCGTACAGGGCAAAGCCCGTGAAGCACTTGCTGAACACAGGGGATTTCTCCAGGTCAAAAGACAGCCCGGCGGCAGGGGCTGCCGGCTTTGACTTTTTCTTGTGCTTCTGGGCAAGGACAGGGACTGCCGCCAGCAATGCAAGCAACAGGAGGAGGTTGGCACGCTTCATCATCAATCGTAGTTGTCTGTTTTGAACTTGCTCAGATCCGGACGATATCTGCGCTTCCGCTTCTTCTCGTAGTCATATACCACGCGGCCCAGATTGGCCAGGAAGGGCAGGCCGACCGACTCATAATCGTACTTGTCGTCATTGAAAATGCCGTCCGAGTTCACGTGAATGGTGGCGGCAAGGAAGAATTCCACCCCTGCCTCAAAGTCCACGACATAGGCCACATCGGTGAGGAATCCATAGGCCCAGCCCACTTTGTTGAAAATCCGGATGTGGTCCGGCATCCGCTCTTCCTCCTTTCGGTCTCCGAACAGGAAGAACTTGACGTAGTGGTCGGGCTCGTGGTCGTACTTGGGGTAGCGGCTTTCGCGAGGCAGCTCTGACATCACCTGGTACAGGAAACGGTAGTCGTCAGCCGTCAGTTGAAAGCGGCGCGAGGGTGGAACGACCTCCGGAAAGATGACCGACTGGAGGATGTCGTGCTGCGTTCGAAGGGAGATGTAGTTCTTTTTGGAAAAATCAAAGGGGCTGTTTACCAACTGTTCATTTTCGTAATAGCCATTGCCGCGCTTTGTTTTCTGCAGCTGAAACTGGCGGCTGGAGCGGCTGTAAACAGCTCCCTGGTGATACAGCAGCCGGTCTTTGTCAAAAAAGCTGACGGGATTGGTATGCCGGTTGGCCTCTTCGTCAAAGCCGGTGATGCCCAGGCGATGCATGATGTTGACGTCCTCATAGCCTTTTTGCCAGAGCGTTTCGTTGAGGCGGGCCTGTCCCAGGAACTCGTACAAGCGGTTGCTGGCATCGTTGTCGCTCACCAGGAAGATCTTTTTTATATAGTGGGCCACGGTGGGGAGCCCGCTCGCAGCGGTCGTATCGGTTTCAGCCGCCGTTTGGGGAGGGCTTCCCACGCCGTGTTTCATGATGCTGTGCTTGTCGAGGCCGACGACGCCCAGTTGGTTGAGTTTTTCCAGGGCCAGGAAGGAAAGGGTCATCTTGACGGTGCTGGCGGGATAGTAGTAGTCCCGTTTGTCCAGCCGGTAGCTGTAGGAGGTGAAATGGGGCGTGTTATTGGCGTCCCGGTCAATTTTCGTGTAGAGCACCTGCACGTCATAGACCTCGGGTTGGTTCAGCACGGTGC
>JBEAYO010000144.1:0-7816 GCA_041159285.1 Bacteroidota bacterium
CCTAAAAGGGTGCTAAACAGTTGCTAAAATTTAAAGTTCCGACCTTGATAAAACACATTTTGCAAATGAAAGTTACGTTTCACTTGCACAAAACTTGCAAGCCCGCGCAGATTTCAGATTTTTGCGTTGCTTTTGCAAGCTTTCATGCAACTGCAAAGGTTTTCAGCCGTTCTTATAGGGTCCGGCTGCCAGCCTGCGCTCATGCAGTGCAACAGCAATCTAACTCCTCAAGGATATCAAGATTTCATGCAACACCTAAGCTTTCAATATCCGGCTCCTTTTCTCATCCTTTGCATCCTGGCAGGGCTTGCCTACGCCTTTGGCCTGTACTACCGCGACAGGACCTTCATCGAACAGCGGCCCAACCTCCACAAGATATTGGGTGCCATCCGCTTCCTGGCCGTCACCCTGCTGGCCCTCTTGCTGCTCCAACCTCTGCTCAAGTCCCTGCTGACAGACACGAAGAAACCGGTTGTCATCCTGGCCCAGGACCAGTCCGAGTCCCTGGCTACGGCTTTCAAGAATCCCGCGCTCCAGGACTACCGGGCCGGCTGGGAGGAACTCCGCGGCCGGCTCTCCGAAAAATACGAGGTCCGCGAATATGCCTTCGGCAGCCAGGTGCGCGAGGGGGTGGACTTTGCAATGAAGGACAAGATCTCCAATCTCTCGGACCTCTTCCAGTTCGCAGCCGACAACTTCGGCAACCAGAACCTGGGCGCCGTGGTGCTGGCCACTGACGGCATCTACAACGAGGGCACCAACCCGCTTTACGCTGGAAAAAACCGCCTCAACGCCCCGGTTTACAGCATCGCCCTTGGCGACACCACCTTGCGAAAGGACCTGGTGCTGAAGCGCGTCTTCCACAATAAGATCGCCTACCTCGGCGACAAGTTCAGCATCCAGCTGGACCTGGCCGCCAGAAACTGCTCGGGTGCCGCCACCACGCTGACCATTGCCGAGGTCAATGGCAACAATACCCGCACCCTCCAGCAAATACCCGTCAGCATTGACCGCAACGACTATTTCAGCACCCGGGAAATCATACTCGATGCCCGCGAACCCGGTGTACGCCGCTACCGGATCTCCTGCTCCACCGTAAGCGGGGAAGCCACCGCCGCCAACAACAGCCGAGAATTCTTCGTGGACATCCTCGATGCCCGCCAAAAGCTGCTGCTGTTGGCCAACGCCCCGCATCCGGACATCTCCGCACTGAAACAAACGCTGGAGCGCAACAAAAATTATCAGGTCACCGCGGCCCTCATCAACAACCTGAAGGTCAATCCTGCCGATTTCGACTTCGTGGTGCTGCACAACCTGCCCAGCAACCGCAACGATGCCTCCGCTGTGCTCAATACCCTGGAAAGCAAGAAAATACCTCGCATGTTCGTCGTGGGCAGCCAGACGAACCTCGCCCGCTTCAACCAGGTGCAGTCGCTGCTGACGATCCAGGGCGACCAGCGCAACACGAACGAGGTGCAGGGGGTGTTCAACCCGAATTTCAGTCTGTTCACCCTGGATGAGGAACTTCGGAACAACCTCCCGGCCTTCAATCCCCTGACGGCGCCCTTCGGAGACTACCAGGCCCGCGGTGATGCCCAGGTGCTGCTCTGGCAGCGCATCGGCAAGGTGGACACCAAATACCCGCTGCTGCTATTCGGGGAAGCGGGAGGGGTGAAAACAGCCATCCTCGCCGCCGAGGGGCTCTGGCGCTGGCGTCTGTTCGACTACCTGCAGCATCAGAACCACAATGTGTTCGAATCGCTCATCGGCCGGAAGTTTCAATACTCGTCGCTGAAGGCTGACAAACGCCGCTTCCGTGTGGTGCAAGCCAAGAACATCTTCAATGAAAACGAACCGGTCATCCTTGATGCGGAGCTGTACAACGAGAGCTACGAGCTGATCAACGAGCCGGATGTGAGCCTGACGCTCACCAACAGCGAGGGAAAGGAGTTCAACTACACCTTCAACAAGTCGGGCAAGGCCTACACACTGAACACGGGCGTGTTCCCTCCAGGCGAATATCGCTTCAAGGGTACTGTCTCCTTCAACGGACAGAACCTCACAAGCGAGGGCAGGTTCAGCGTGCAGCCCATTCAACTGGAAATCTATGAGACAACGGCCAACCACGGCCTCTTGCGAAGCCTTGCTCAGGAGTTCGGCGGCGGGGTTTACTATCCTGGACAATTGGAGGAACTGGGTCAGTCGCTGCTGGAAAAGGACATCAAGCCGGTGATTTATTCCACCACCAAGACGCAGTCGGTCATCAATCTGAAATGGATATTTTTCCTCCTGCTGCTGCTGTTGTCCATGGAGTGGTTCCTGCGGCGGTACTTCGGCGCCTATTGAGCAAAGCGGCTTTGAAGCAGCCTTGCGAAAAGGACGCGGGGCACTGCCAGCGCTTACCCCTGCAGCCCGTTGCTCAGCTGGCCAACGCCGACAAGTGGCTCAGGATTTGCGCTGACACCTCGTCGGGTGTCTTGCTGCCGTCAACTTCAACGATGTTTTCTCCCCTTTCCGTTCTCAGGAAGTCAATGGCCTCCCTGTATTTCTGGCGCTGTTCCTCCAGGTTGCTCTCAAAAAGCTCCCGGGGCAGGTTGCGCTGCCGTATGCGCTCATAGCACACCTCGTTCGAGACATTCAGGAAAAAGAACAAGTCGGGTTTCAGCGCCAGTTCATTGAGGCGCATCACGTCGCGGATGGAAAAGTCATCGGCCCGCTGATAGACCATGGAGGAAAGGTAGTAACGGTCGGAAATCACCACGTGGCCAGGGCCCTTCTCCAGCCAGGGGAGGATGGTGCGGTCGCAGTGGTCCAGGCGGTTGGCAGCAAAGGCAAGTGCCAGGGTGCGCAGCCGGAAGCTGGTGATCTGCTTCGACAAGACCTGCCGGATGTAATCACCCCCGCAAGAGGGCGGATGGGGCTCACAGGACAGCAGCACCTGGCAGCCGTACTGCTCCTCCAGGGCAGCCGCCACGTTTTGGCCTGCAGTAGTCTTGCCAGAGCCGTCCAGTCCTTCCAGCACGATGAAAAGCGGAGGTAGTGCCACGGATTGATGGGTATGATGGCCGGGATGCCGCGGAATCACTTCAGCAGTGATTCCACGTAGGCCTTTTTGTTGAAAACCTGCAATTTGTCGATTCCCTCTCCTACGCCGATGTAGCGGATGGGGATGCGGAACTGGTCAGAGATGCCGATGGCAACGCCTCCCTTGGCCGTGCCGTCCAGCTTGGTGAGGGCCAGGCAGCTCACCTCCGTGGCGGCAGTGAACTGCTTCGCCTGCTCGACGGCATTCTGGCCCGTGGTGGCATCCAGCACCAGCAGCACATCGTGCGGTGCATCCGGCAGCCGCTTGCTGACCGAGCGCTTGATCTTGCCCAGCTCGTTCATCAGGTTGACCTTGGTGTGCAGCCGGCCTGCCGTGTCGATGATGGCCACGTCGCAGTTGTTCTTGATGGCGTAGTCGGTCGTCTCGTAGGCCACGGCGGCAGGGTCGGTGTTCATGCCACGGGCATAAAAGTCGCAACCTACCCGTTCCGACCAGATCTTCAGCTGGTCCACGGCGGCCGCCCGGAAGGTGTCGCCGGCTCCTATGACCACTTTCTTGCCTTGTTGTCTGAACTGCCAGGCCAGCTTGCCGATGGTAGTCGTCTTGCCCACGCCGTTCACGCCGACCACCAGCAGGATGTAGGGTTTGTGGTTGCCGGGAATAGAGAAGTCCTCTGAATCCTGCGTGTTGTTTTCCTCCAGCAGGCGGATGATTTCATCGCGCATGAGCGAGTTCAATTCGCTGATTCCCAGGTATTTGTCCTGTTTCACCCTGGCTTCTATCCGCTGGATTATCTTGACGGTGGTGTCAAGCCCCACGTCGGAGGAAATAAGGGCGTGCTCCAGGTCGTCGAGTACCTCCTCATCCACGGTGGACTTACCGGCGACGGCCTTTGTGATTTTCTCGAAGAAGCCGGTCTTGGTTTTTTCCAGGCCCTTGTCGAGATCCTCTTCCTTTTCGCGGGTAAAAAACTTTTTGAAAAAACTCATTCGCGTTTTTTTTAACAAAACAAGCCACGCCAAAACACCAAAGGCTTTTCCCAATGATATTCAGGAAAAGCCTTCAGTTGGTCAATGATTGACACTGATATAAGACCAGCAATTACTTGCTCTGGAAATAATCCTTTACTTTGTCTTTGTGCACCATTTGCTCCTTGTAGGTGTACTTGCCCGTCTTGGGATCTTTTACGCTCTTAACCACTTTTACGAAATCGCGGCCGGAGCCAGCATTTTGGCTTCTTTTAGCTACTTTTGCGTTCTTGGAAATCTTTGCCATGATTGAAAATTTTGAATTTGGTTATCGTTTAATACCCAAACAAGGATGCTGCAATAATAGTTCCTTTTTGATTTTTTACTGGTGAATAAAGCGGATTTTTGAAACAACCTGCAATAATAACCAGCTGAATCAGGCGGAAGCCGGCAGGACCTTGAAACCTTACTTGATTTCGCGGTGTACCGTCATTTTCTTCATGTACGAATTGTACTTCTTGAGTTCCAGGCGGTCTGGCGTATTCTTGCGGTTTTTCTCCGTCACATAGCGGGAAATCCCGGGAATTCCGGCTTTCTTTTGCTCCGTGCACTCCAGGATGATTTGGATGCGGTTGCCTTTGGATTTCTTTGCCATTATTTAAGATTAATAGGTTTTCAAATCAGAGATTGACATTGGTGGCCATGCCCTTTGCCTGAAGTTTCTTCAGGTAGGCATACAGGCCGTGCTTGCTGATGGTGCGCAGTGCCGTGGAAGACACCTTCAATGTCACCCATTTGTCCAGTTCAGGCACATAGAAACGCTTCTTGTGCAGGTTAGGCAGAAAGCGGCGCCTGGTCTTGCGATTGGAGTGCGACACTTTGTTGCCCGAAACCGGACGCTTTCCTGTAAGTTCACATACTCTTGACATGGTATTCCTGATTGAGAATGAGGATTTACGACAGCAGGTTCCCATAGGCGCCTGGCATTGTCATTGTGACTCCGGGAGGACTCGAACCTCCAACCTTCTGATCCGTAGTCAGATGCTCTATCCATTAAGCTACGGAGCCATTGATGAGAGAACAGACAGACGAATCAATTGGTTCTGTGTTTGTCTAGTGTCTCTTTTTCTTGTAAAGAACATTTTTAAAAGCGGGTGCAAAAATATGCAATTTGTTTTAAAAGTAAAATATTTTTGAGAAGAACTTTAAAAATAATTGTTGAGGCACTCAAATTTTAACAAACTTATAGACCGAGTCACCCAAGGCACCCGGCACGTGGATGAAATAAGTGCCATTGGCCCAATTGCCGACATCAATCACAATCTGTTGATTTTCAAAGGGGGTGTTGGATTGGGTCCTCGGCACTTCCACCAGTTGTCCCAGCATGTTGAAGATGCGGAAGTAAACGCCTGAAAAATTGTCGTTGACGTAGTCGAGGTAGAGCAAATCGGAAACCGGGTTGGGGTAGATGTTGATGACCTTTTTCTCGCCGATATAGCGGGATTTGAAGGTGTCGCTCTCCCGTTCGTCCTCTCTGGCGATGCACCAGGCGTGGAGGTATTGCATGCCTTTGAACACGTTGAGCCTGCCGCCGGTGACTGTGATGTTCATCAGGCCCGGGGTGGGGTCGGTATTCAGCAGCACCGCGTCGCGTAACAGACGTGCGGCGGCTTGGGGCTGCTGGCGGGCCAGGTCGGCTATTTCCTCGCAAGGGACGCTGTACAGCAGGGCGATGCTGCCAGCGACATGCGGGCAGGCGGCAGAAGTGCCGCTGAAGTCCTCGTTGAACCCATTGGAGAGGGCCGTGGTGGCGATGGGCTTGCCGGGAGCCCCGAGGTCTATGCTGGTGGCGCCAAAGGCGGCCGTAGTGACGCGATTGTCGTTCTCATCGGTATTGGTGACGGCGATGAGGAATTCGCTGGTACAGCTCGTGGGTACATCTCCCACCTCATCCACATCCCAGTTTTCATTGGCAGTGGCTGCCACGCTCAGGACGCCGGCGGCTCCGAGCGGGTCGTACATGGCGGACCAGGCGGGCTGGCTGCTGCATGGCTCTTTGTCGATGCCAAAGGAGCCGTTGGTGGCCACGATGAAGGCGCCTTGCTCGCCGTTGCTCTGATGGTAGCGCTGGCGCATGGACAGGACATAGTCGAAGGCTGCGATGACCTCATCCACGTACTGTACTGCCAGGAGCATGACCTTCACGTTCCAGTTGATGCCGGCGATGCCGATGTTGTTGTTTCCCTCTGCACCGATGATGCCGCAGACTCCTGTGCCGTGGCTCAGCGGGGTGAAATTGGGTGAATCGGCGCGGAAATTCCAGCCGAAGACATCGTCGGTCAGTCCGTTTCCGTCGTTGTCAATCCCGTCTTCGGGAGTCTCGGCCGGGTTGCGCCAGAGGTTGTCATTGAGGTCCTCCTGGCCGATGTCGAATCCCTTGTCCAGCACGGCCACCACGATGTCATCGCCGGCTGCTGTCTTTCCGCCGGTGGTGGTGGACCAGACCTCCGGCAAGCCTATCTTTTCGAGGTTCCACTGGTTTGGGAACAGCGGGTCATTGGGCTTTTTTTCGCGGAACTGAAGGGGTTGGTTCCAGGTGGCGGAGCGTACGCCCGGCAGACGGAGCAGCGTTTCCTGAAGTCTTGCCGCCTGTGCGCAGTAGTCAAAGGAAAACAGGTGGACGCCCTGGGAAGGGGAGAGGGACCTGCTCCAGCGGAAGCCCTCGGTCTGCGGAAGTCGCGCAGCTGCCTGGGCTGCGAAGGCCAGGGGGTCGGTCGCTGGCAGCAGCTGCAGGATGAGCTCTTTGGCGGGGTCGCGCCCGTCGTCCGTGCCGGGGCGCTGGGCGAGGCCTGTCGCTGCAAGGGCAGCAGAGGAAAGGCAGATGGCAATCAGTATTTTCATATCCGTCGCGGATTGAGGTAAATGTTCAGTGCTTGGTTTCGCCGGTCCACATCATTTCGCCTGCAAGGACGGGAAAGCTCAGATGGTTTTCGGAAGGCGGAATCGGGCAGTTGAAGCCGTCGGAATAGTGGCACCAGGGATTATAGCATTTGTTGAAGTCGATCTGAATGGTCTCAATTCCCGCATCCGGCATGACCAGGTCCATGTACCTTCCGCCGCCGTAGGTGGTCTCGCTGTTCGTGGGGTCGCGGAAGGGGAGGAAAAGGTATTGTGCGTACTGCGGCAGCTGGCGAAGCGACAGGTTTTGATAGACGGCCAGCTGATGCGTTTTGCCTTCCCATTCGAACTGGAGGATACCGTATTTGACATAGGGCCTGGTGATGCCGCTGTAGGTCGGAAGGTCAAAGGGCTTCTCTTCCGGCGTGCGGATGAAACGGCAGTTGAGCTGATAGCGCTGGTCGGGAGGATAGAAGCGCAGGAGGGGAAGGTCTTCCTCCGACAAGGGCGAGCGGGGGTCGGTGAGGAATTCCTTTTTAAACTCCTCGCGGTGTTGTTCGATGGCCGCGGCAAAGGAGGAACCTGCATCCTGGGCAGAAAGCTGCAGCAGGGAAAAGCTGAGGAGGGCCGCCAGCAGTAATTGCCGATGGCTGGGAAAGGCCCCGGGCATCGAGGATGGTTTCATTCGCATGGATGCTGCTTGAAGTTCGAGATACAAGGCTTGCTCCGGAAGGGAGCCCGCAAGGGGATGCCGTCCCGGAAGGGGCAAATTGCACAAAAAAAAGCGCAAATCAAAGCCCGGGATGATTAAAACTCATCATTGTCAGTGTCCTCGTCATCCTCCCGGAGCATGTCCGCCAGTGAATCGTTGAAGGTCACGGTGGCGTCAATGAAGCTCTTGTTG
>JBEAYO010000145.1:0-7795 GCA_041159285.1 Bacteroidota bacterium
TCCGGAGGATTTTAGGCGCACGGGGCTTCGTCCCGCGCGCCTTTTGAGGGAAGGCACCTCGCCAAAGGGTCTTTTGAGACAGCCCCCTAAAATTCTCTTTTCACCGGGAGTTCTGGGTAATTCGGAGGGCCTGAGGCCCGCCGGACACACTATGTGCAAGTCAATCAGCACCGGCAAAACAGATTTCAAACATGTAAGATATCTCCCCGCAGCCTTGACTTCAGCCTCGTTTGCCGATTGACTTGGCAATGCGCATCAGCATGCTAACCTCAAAAAAAGTAAAAACCATGTACAGAGATATATAGGTTAAGTAAAAATACTTGTAGTCCGGCGGCAGCAAGCGATTGGACAGGAACAACAACCCAATGGTGAGGAGCATCTTCGCAAAGGAAGACACCATGATGAGCTGCGTGAAATGGTGCTGATTGTTGGAAACTGACACACGTGCCGCGACAAAGTACAACTGCAAACTAAAGACCGAAAAGCCAGCCAGAGCAACAAACGCGGCCTTTCGAAAAGGCATGAAAGGTCCGAAACTATGCAGCGCATACAGCACCCCGCTCAGAACAAGCACCAGCAGGGCAAAGCGCACCAGGAATTTGCGGTGATTCAAAGCGTTTTTCATCTCGGCGTACTCTTAATTTGTTTCGGCTTTGCCGCCGACTGCCCTGCCCTATTCCCCTTGCTGGTTTGGCAAAGCCAAACCGCTGCGGGAAGAGATTTGGGGTTGTGTAAAAAGTCGCCGGAGCGAAGTTTTGAAAAGGATGCAGACCACAGGTCCGCCAAACGCCCTTCCCGAGAGCCGGGCGGCACCAGCGGAACCAGCTGCAAGTGTTTTTTGCTCGCCACCTTTCTGGACTGCACAGCGCCAGTTGGTTTGTTGAGACAGCATCGAGGCAGTTTATTCAGCGTGCGCAGCTTGATTGGAAGCTGTCGGCACGCTGGCACCTTTCTTCAGATCGCCGGGACGGGAGGTCTCCCCGTTTGAGGAACCTTCTGTGTGCACCTTGAGGGAACCGTGGATGACAGCCCCAGCGTGAACCACCAGCTTGCCGTAGTTCAATTCCCCTTCAATTTTTGCCGTCTCGCCTATTGTCAACACGTGTTTGACATACATATTGCCGTAAAACTTGCCTTCTATGACCGCGTTCTCACACCTGATGGTGCCCTCAACGTAACCGGTTACGCCCAGGATGATCTTGGCATTGCAAGTGAGATCTCCCTTGATAGTGCCGTCAACGCGGATATCGTTCACCGCAGATACCTTGCCCTCGACCACCGTTTCCTGCACCAGGCTGTTGATAGAATGCGATGAGGCAACAGGGATGAGGCTTGATTTCAAACTGTCTTTCTTTTTATCACTTCCAAACATAATGACCTTTTTTACCTGATGAATAAATATGCAGCAACTTAAATTAAGACAAAACCAGCATTGCCGAAAAAATTCGGATAAACAGTTGAGGTCTCGAATTTGACATAAAAAACTTGTGTGGGGACTACTGCTTAAGATCGAGGCAACAGCGGTTGTGGAAGATGAGCCTCGACAAACCTGCAGAAACATTGTGACGTGACATCAGAAATTGCAGGAGGTGACAAGACATGCCGGTAAAAAGTAAAAGCGCTGTGTTAGTCTTTTAGTTGTCATAGTATCAGGAGTTTGTACTCCCCAGCCTCAACAATGCAAATTTATCAATTGTTGGCGAATATGCAAGTCAAACGACGGGAATTAGGGGTTTTTTTAACCATGCGAAGCATGGCCATTCCGGCTTCTCCTGAAAAAAGCAGTGCGGCTGGCCCCTGGAAATTCAAAAGGGGGCACGGCTGGCAAAAAGCCCGCCGTGCCCCCTTCTTTTGGCTTGAGCAGCACCAGCTTCCTTTCATGGCCGCTGGGTCCACTCGATATCTTAAAAGTTCGGGCAGTAGACTCCCCTTCTTTCGTTATTGCAGAACTTGTAAACGAGTGCAAACTCGAATGCACCGTTGTTGCTGCTGGCAGGTTGCAGTGCAGAAACGTTGACGTCGTAACTGAAGCCAAGGCTGAACTGATTGTAATCAAATCGGGTTGAAAGAATCAAGGCATCCGTCAAGATACCGGTCTCAACCTTATTGGACAGGCGCACCCAGGAGCCCAGGTAGAATGCCTGATAGTTGCTGAAGTTGCCACGGCCGTTGCCAAGCACAAATTTCAGGCTTGTGCCGGAATTAAGCTGGAAGGACGGCCCCTGGATCATAGTGATTACCCCTGGAACCAAGCCAACGCGGCGGCTGATTTCGAATTCACCACCGGCGTGAAGCGTAAACCTGCTGTAGAGGAAATCCTCATTGGCGCTGTTGAATGATTGGTTGGCGCGGTTGAGGTGGTGGTAAGCGCCACCGATGTAGAAGTTGTTGTTCTCATCAAAAACCGAGAACCAGAGCAGACCCGCAGAGGCATCTGCAAAAAGGAAATTTTCCTGGTCGAAGTTATCCTCTTCCAGCGACCCGCAGGTGGCACAATAGCCTCCGTTGCCGTCGTGCTGCGTTCCCCAGCGCAGCTTCACGAAATCCAGGCTGCGCTGCGCAAGCCCCGCCTCTGCACCCACCACGAGGTAGTGCGCTTCCTTGCGGTTGCCGGCCATGCGCTTGCTGTAAGATCCGGTGATTTTTCCGGTTGTGGTGGCGAAGTTGGCCTCGCCCGCCCGGTCGCCCCAGAACGTTCCGCCGATGCCGAAATAATCGTAACGGCCAACCGGTATGCGCTGGTCGTAGGACACGTTGTAAGTGGAATAGGCATTGCTTTTAAGCACGCTGGCCCACTGATTGCGGTAGTTGGCGGTCAGCCTGACGTTGCAGTTCATCAACCCTGTCATGGCAGGGTTCAAGTTGATAGGGGAAAGGTAAAACTGCGAGAAGTGAATGTCCTGCGCACCAGCTGAAAAACCGGCTGCGATGAACAGAATAAGCAGTAGTTGTTTGATTTTCATTGTAATTGTCTAAATTTTATGAAGTCGGTTTGGCAATTGCCTCCACATGAGTAGGGCGCTGAAAATCAATGGCAAATTGATGATTTATTTTACAAAAATTGCCGCGTGTATGGGAACAGATTGAAATCTTGACCTGATTCAAAATCTATCTCTGTCTGGCAAATTTACAACGAAATAAAGACTATAAAAAATAAATTTTCAGCCGGCGCTGGCCACCGTCCGCTGATTGATATAAATTCGGCCTGAAAACGATGCGGATGCCCTTGAAATTGTTTTCTTTACCCCTTGATTTACAAATATATAAAGCGTCATGCAGGAAATTATTGAAAAATTCAGGAAGGCAGTCATTCAAATTGCAACGCCCTTTACCACCGGCACCGGATTTTACCTGCAGGAACCGGGACTGATCATCACCAATGAACACGTGGTCCACGGCAACCGGGAAGTGGTCATCGAAGGCGAATTGTTCCCCAGACAGCTCTCCAGGGTGCTCTATCTCGATGCTGTTTACGACCTCGCTTTTCTCGAAGCGCCGAAGGCGGAATTGCCCCGCGTCGAACTCTCCGGGGTCGCCGCCCTGCAGGCTGGCGACCGGATCGTGGCCATGGGGCATCCCTTCGGCTTGAAGTTTACGGCCACCCAGGGTATCATTTCCAATCCGAACCACGAGGAAAATGGCATCCGTTACATTCAGCACGACGCTGCCCTGAACCCCGGCAACAGCGGCGGACCGCTGGTGGATGAGAAAGGCAAAGTCGTCGGGGTGAACACTTTCATCATCAACCCCGCCGAGAACATGGGCTTCTCGCTCTTTGCCGCCTACCTGGACGAATGCCTCAAGGCGTATGACCCGGCCAAAGGCGATACGGCCAGTCGCTGCGCCAACTGCAGGAATGTGGTATTTGAACGCGAACTGGCAAAGAACTTCTGCCCTTACTGCGGAGCCACTATTGAACTGCCCGCCGGTGTAACCCCCTACGAACCTGCCGGTATCGCCAGAACCCTGGAAGAGATCCTCACCCGCTGTGGACATGATGTGCGACTGGCCAGGCTGGGCCCCAACCTCTGGGAAATCAGGCAGGGAAGCGCCAAGACCATCATCAGCTATTACGAGGCCGGGGGGCTGATTGCCGCCGATACCGTCCTGTGCAGCCTCTCCGGAAAAGACATGCTTCCCGCCTATGAATTCCTGCTTCGCCAGAATCAGAAGCTGGAGTTCCTATCCCTCAGCGTCCAGGCACTGGACGTAGTGCTGTCACTCGAAATATTCGACCGGCACCTGCTGCCCGAGACAGGCTACTCCATGTTCAAATCCCTGTTTGAAACCGCTGACGCCCTGGATGACTTGCTGGTGGCGAATTACGGCGCCCATTTTCCGCCTGGCCGCTCCTGACCAGGCCGATCTGCGCCTTTTTCTCCGGCTTTTGCCAACGGACAGGCATCCCTTCAGCCGCAAAATATTAGAAACTTCATCTGTCCGAAAATTATTACTTTTGCCGGGGTTTTAGAAAAGCCTCCGCCGCTACATGTTATCTCCCGGAAAGAGCGCAAAGCGGACCAAGGGCCCGCGCACCCCCCAAATGAGGGAGCCTTGCAAGAGCCTCTTGTGAGGCAGGCACCTTTCATAAAAGGCGCCCCGCCAACGGCCTTTTCCGGAAACTGGCAGAATCAGGCGCTGCTTTTAACCGAACCCAAAGGCACAACTACTGCCCGGCAAAACAGAAATTCCTTGTGCCATGATCCTGAGCTTGCATTTATTCATTGAATCTAACATCGCATCCAAGATGATAAGACTCGCTTCAATTGTTGCCCTGTTGCTCT
Source organism: Bacteroidota bacterium (assembly GCA_041159285.1). Lineage (GTDB taxonomy): Bacteria > Bacteroidota > Bacteroidia > Chitinophagales > Saprospiraceae > UBA6168. The sequence goes on from JBEAYO010000145.1 coordinate 4,785, forward strand.
GCTGCACCCAACTGTCAGCACAAAAAGGGGAAGACCCCGTTTTGTTCACCGTTGACAACATTCCGGTACAACTGTCTGAATTCCGGTACATCTACACCAAGACCAATGGTGAAAAGGCCGACTTCTCAAAAAATTCATTGAAGGAATACCTTGATTTGTACATCAACTTCAAACTCAAGGTCAGGAAGGCAAAAGACGCACAACTCGACACCATCGCCGCCCTGCAGCAAGAACTGGCAGGCTATCGCCGCCAACTGGCTGATTCCTACCTCATCGACCGCGAGGTCACCGAAAAACTGGTGATGGAGGTCTATGAACGTTCCGCTCAGGACGTGGACATCAGCCACATCATGATCAGCGTCTCAGAGAATGCCTCGCCGGAAGACACCCTGAAGGCTTGGAACAGGGTCATGGAAGCTCTCGAAAAAATCAACCAAGGCAGGGCTTTCGAAGATATCGCAGTGGAGTACTCCACCGACCAGTCAGCATCGAAAAACAAGGGCAGGGTCGGCTATGTCACCACCCTTTTCCCCAACGGCTTTTATCAATTGGAAACTGCAGCCTACAGCGGCCCTGAAGGGAAGGTGCTCGGCCCCATCCGCACCGGCGCAGGATACCATCTCCTGCGAGTAAACAGCCGCAGGCCCGCCAGGGGCGAAATCGAAGTCGCCCACATCATGGTCCGAAATGAAAAGTATCCGGACCTGATCAAAGCCAGGGAAAAAGTCGATTCCCTCCACCGGCTGCTGCAGGCCGGGGCGGATTTTAACCAGATAGCCAGGGAGTACTCCGATGACAAGAACACCAGCGGCAAGGGCGGCTACATTGGCTTCTTCAGCATCGGCCGCTATGAGAAGGTGTTCGAAGACGCGGCCTTCTCCCTTGAAAAGGACGGAGATTTTTCAGGCCCGGTTCAAACCTCCATCGGCTGGCACATCATCCGCAGGATTGCTTTGAAGCGAAACGAGCCCCTGGCCCAGGTGAAAACCCGCCTCCAAAACCAAATCAAGCAGGACGACAGGTTTGCCCTCGCCAAGAAAAACATGATCGAGCGCATCAAAAGGGAAAACGATTTCAGCGAAAACAGGAAGGCCCTGGATAGCTTCATCGCCGAGTTGATGAGCGATTCATCAGAAACATTCCTCACCTTTAAGTGGAAAGCACCTGCCGACGCTTCAGCAGAAAGGCTCTTTTCCTTCGGAAATGGCACACAGGTGTCCGTTCGCGACTTTGCCGACTACCTGGAGAAGGCATCCCGGAAGCGCCAGCAGAAAGCCAGGGCCGGCGTGGCCAGCGTGGCCATGGAATTGTACCAGGAGTTCGTCGATGAAAATGCCCTCAAGTTCGAGGAAAAGCAACTGGAGGGAAAATACCCCGAATTCAAGTCGCTGATGCGCGAGTATGAGGAAGGGGTCCTGCTCTTCGAAATCACCAAGAAGGAAGTTTGGGACAAGGCTTCGGCCGATACGCTGGGCCTCGCTAAATTCTTTGAGGAGAATTCCCAAAAGTATCGCTGGGAGGAGAGGGCCGTCGTGAGCCACTATACCCTGGCTGAAAAGGCAGGCAGCAAAATCGAAGAAGTCCGGAATTTCGCAGCGGTCAATCCTTCCGCAGCCGTGCTCGGCTCCTTCAATGACAGCACCAACGTGGTGCTGACGGCACAGGAAAAACGCTATGAAAAGGGGCGCAATCCGGCCGTGGACCAACTCTCCTGGGTGCCCGGATCCATGTCCATGACCAGCCTCGACAAGAAGGATAAATCGCTTAGCTTTTTCAAAATCGAACAAGTGCTCCCTCCCGGCCCCAAGTCACTCCAGGATGCCAGGGGCTACGTGGTAGCCGACTACCAGGATTTTCTCGAGAAAAAATGGATGGAGGTGCTCAACAAGACCTACAAGGTCAAGGTGAACGAAAAAGTATTTAACAGCCTGATTAAAAAATGAGCCTTAGAGGCATGCATCGATTTAATATCAGTCATGCCTGCGCATTTGCAAACATCCTTTGCTCTTGCCAGGCTCCAGAAGGGGGCAGTGTTAAATACACTCCGGAAACCAGGACAAGGACATTGTCGGGTCGAATCGCTGTTACCTTGTGGAGTTTATTGCTCCTGACCGCCACGGCCTGCGAGTCGGAAAAACCGCAGACACAAAACTCGGACATACTGGCGACTGTTTATGACAAGACGCTATACCTGTCGGACCTCGAGGGCATCGTCCACGAGGGCATGAGCAAGGAAGACAGCATGAAAGTCGTGCAGGACTTTGTCAGGAACTGGATACGGGAGACTGTGTTCCTGGTGGAAGCGGAGGAAAACATTCCCCGGGAAGTCAACATCGACAAGCTGGTGGAGGATTACAAGGCTTCCCTGATTAAACTCAATTACGAGACCACCGTGTTGGATAAAATGGTGGATACCAGCATTACGCAAGAAGAACTGCTGGCCTACTATGAAGCTAATAAAAAGGAATTTCAACTTGACTTGCCCGTCATCCGCTGCTTGTTCATCAAGGCGCCGGCCCGTGCTCCTGGCCAGAAAGAGGCTACGGCTGACTGGGAGGCTGGCAGGCTGGAAAAGCTCAGGGAATGGAGCAGTAAAAATGCCAGGGTACACCGTCTGGAGCCGGAGCTGTGGTACAAAATCGGTGACATTGCAGAATTGATGCCCAAGAATTTCTTAAAGGAAGACAACATCAAAAGAAGGCTTGACTTTGTTCGATCCATGGAGGGTCATATTTACTTTTTCAAAGTGCTGGAACTGGTACCGAGGAACAGGACGGCTCCACTGGGTTATGCAGAGGGCGAGATTCGAAAGATGATGCTTTACAATAAGAAAGCCCAGTTGTTGGAAAACATGAAGGATACCCTTTACAAAGAGGCGCTGGAAAAAAAGCAAATCACTGTCTATGAGTAGCCCGGATCTTCGCCAATTAGATAATTTGTAACTGTTCAGCCACCCTTGCCGGGAGGCCAGCGGCATCTGCAAGGGTGGCTGAACAGTTGCGATAATTTTA
>JBEAYO010000146.1:0-7771 GCA_041159285.1 Bacteroidota bacterium
CTCTGAATTTCAACACCGGATTGGAGTAAAGGAATTCCCGGTTTTTGGTCTTATCCCAGGCGCTGAAGACCTTGCCGCCCACCTCGGGCAGGATTTCGATACGGATGAGTTCATTTTCAAGAACGACCATCTTCCAAGGGCGGGTAGTAGCCCTGGCGGAGAAACCATCGAAACGGCTGTAGGGATACAGTTCAGGGCGTTTAAAGACAAGCGGCAGCGGGTCGGGGTCATCGAAGGGATAGGTCGGAATCAAGGTATCCTTTTCAATGGCGGAGACTTGGGCGAAAGCCGTGGGGACTGCCAGTGTAAGCACCGACAGAAAAGTGAGCATCAGTTTTTTTAGAGACATCATTAGATATTTGAATTGGACGGAACAAAGATAAAAAAGGTTGGAATCTACAAAGCCTGAATTAGTTTTTTCCTGCCATTTCATGCAACGTTGGCAAAAAAACTGCATCTTGTTCTGAGTGTGTCGCCCAATTTGGCGAGGGATTTGCAAAGGCAGCCATAATAATTGAACATCTTAGGAACTTTAAGAACTACTCAGTGGTTTTTATATAAGAATCAGGATTAAGTTTCATACAATTAGTGAGAGTAAATGATGTAGCGGCTGTCTGCTTTTAGCGGGCAGCCGTCTTTTTTTGTAACTGTTTGGCAATCCTTGCAGATAAGCTGGCATTCCTGGAAGAGCGCAGGGCCAAGTCCCGCGCCTAAAAACCCCTTCCCGGCCGCGGTTCGGCTTCGCCAAACCGCGGCCGGGAAGGGGTTTTTAGGGCGTTTGGCGGGCCAAAGGCCCGCCGAACGCCCTTCCAGAGGGCCAATCGGCCCCGGCGGAACAAGCCGTACGGGCTTTCCCCCCTTTCCGCAAAACCAAGCGGCATCTGCAAGAGGTGACAGTTACCTTTTTTATCAGAAGTGATAAATGACAATTAAAAACTCAGGAAACTTTTAAACTTTTAATAGTTTCCATTGTTTTCTGGTCGTCGTGAGATCCGACGCGACAAACCATTGATTCGAATTGTCATTTCAAGATGCCAAACGACGCCAGAAAAGAAATCATCGCCAGATCCGAAAAGCTGTTCATGAGACTCGGCATCAGGAGTGTCACCGTAGATGACATTGCAAGGGAGTTGGGCATATCCAAGAAAACGCTCTACCAACACTTCGAAAACAAGGATGAATTGGTGGATGCCGTCATCCGCTCTCACCTTGAGCGCGAAAGGAACAACATCCAGCAAATCTGTGCTCGTGCGGAAGACGCGCTGGACGAAATAGTTAGAATTGGCGCCAACCTTACGGCCATGGTCGAAGAGGTCTCTGCCAGCACCCTGTACGACTTGCAAAAGTACTACCGCCGCTCCTGGGAGCTCCTGATCAGCGAGCAGGATCACTCCATGGTCAACTGCATCCTCAACAACCTTTCCAGAGGCATTTCTGAAGGGCTCTACAGAGACAATCTCCACAGGGACATAGTGGCAAAAATCTACAACAAGGCCTCCTTCATGGTGGTTGATGAAATCGCCAGGGCGTCTTCTGCATACAATCGCCGTCAGCTGATCAGCGTGTTGCACGACTACCACATTCATGCAATTGCCACTGAGAAAGGACGTAAACTTTGGAAACAGTACCGGGAAACAAACACCACGGAATAAAACGCAGCAATCACCAGACTGAAACAACATGAAAAAAGTCAGCACACTGATTTTGATACTCGGCCTGATCTCCCCGGCAAGTCTTTGCGCTCAGCAGCCGCTTGACCTCAAATCGGCGCTCAGATACGCCGAAGACCACCATGCCGAGATAAAGAAAGCCAACATAGAAATCGAGATAGGCAAGCAGGTCATCCGGGAGTCGCTCAGTTCCGGCTTGCCGCAAGTCACGCTGAATGGCACCATTGTCAACAACCTCTCGATCAGGACCAGCTTTGTACCTGCAGAATTCTTCGGCGGACAACCAGGTGAATTTGCCAGGGTGCAATTCGGAACTAACTGGAACGCCAGCACGGGCTTACAACTGGAGCAGCTAGTATTTAACAAGACCTGGTTCCTCGGGCTGGAGGCCTCCAGAAAATTGACCCAGCTGAACGAGCTGCTGCTGCAAAACACCACGGAGACGGTTCTGTACGAGGTAGCCAAGCTCTATTACCAAATAAAACTCAGCCAGACTCAACGCGAGATCTTTACTGCCAACCTGGCCCAAATAGAAGGATTGATCACGCTGGTGCAGAAGCAATACGAACAGGGCTTTGCCAAACAAATCGACCTGGACAGGCTCAAGGTACAAAAGGCCAACCTGCTGAACCAAAAGGCCAACCTCGACCTTCAGATCGAACAGGCAGAACAGGTCCTGAAATTTACCATGCAAATGCCGCTGGATGCTGACATCTATCTGACAGATACAGTCAGCGCCGAGCCTTTCGCGCAGCTCGCCACCGTGCTGGCACAGCCCGAGTGGCAACTCAGGCCTCAGTTGTTGCTGCTCAAGAAAGAACAGGAATTGCTGGAGCTCGACGAGCGCCGCTGGAAATCCAACTACTTCCCCACCCTCTCCTTCTTTGCCTCTTACAACTATGAATGGCAGGCCAACAACTTAAAAGAATTTGGCACAAGCCGCAACTGGACGGACTTCTCCCAGGTAGGTCTTCGAATCAACATGACTATTTTTGACGGCATGTTCAGGGACAGCCGCGTGCAGACAGCCCGGTTGAACAGATTGCAAAGCGAGCAGAGCCTTAGAATGGCCACCATGGGTGTTCAGCTTCGTCACGAGGCGGCTATCACCGCTCTGCGAACCAACCAAAACACCCTGCGTTCGGTGCTGGAAAACAGGCAGCTGGCTGAGAGCATTTACCAGATTGCCCAGAAGCGCTTCCGTGAAGGGCTGGCTCCCATCACGGAACTCCTGGATGCGGAATCTTCCATGCGCCAGGCTCAGACCAATTACCTGACCACCCTGGCTCAGATAAAAATCTCAGAAATTGACCTGTTGCATATCAACGGGCAGATAAAGAATTTAATGAACTAAAAATCAAGAAATCACCCATTATGAAAAGAGCAGTTAAAGCCATTATTTGGACGCTGGTACTGGGCATTCTCGGATACCTCATGGTCGATCAGCTTTCAGAAAACAAAAAGACACTGGAGGAAAATGCCAGGCTGACACAGGAGCGCAATATGGTCATCCCGGTCGTAACCAGCCTGGCAGGCAAGACAACCGTGTCGGGCGACTTCCAGGTCACCGGCTCTTTTGCGCCGGTGCAGCAAGTAGCTGTCCTGAGCGAGGTTCCCGGCAAGATCACCCAGTTGAATTTTGAAAATGGGACGCAGGTCAAGGCCGGCGCCGTGCTGGCGACCATAGACAACGAACTCCAGAAAATACAACTGGAAACGGCCCGCATCAACCTGTCCAAGGCGGAAAATGATTTCAAGCGCTTGAACAACCTCTTGGGCGAAGGCGGTGTGACGCAGCAGCAGATTGATGATGCCAGGCTTGGTGTTGAAAATCTGAAGTCGCAGATAAAGCTTCTGGAAAAACAAATCAGCATGAGCATCGTGAGGGCTCCGATTTCCGGTGTGATTTCTAATAAAATGGTGGAAAAGGGATCGCTGATTTCCCCTGCCTTCAAGATGGCCGACCTGACCAACATCAGCAGGCTCAGGATGCAGGTGTATCTCACGGAGGAACAGGTGGTTTCCCTGAAAAAAGGTCAGAAGGTCAGCCTGAGAGCAGATTTGCTGCCGGATAAGCAATTCAGCGGCAGGGTTACCTTCATAGACGTCAACGCCGGCCTGTCCAGAAGGTTCCTGGTTGAGATAGAAATGGACAATGCCGATGGGGCCTTGAAGTCCGGCATGACCGGAACTGCCTTTTTTGACGGCGATGCCAAGGCGGAGGTTTTCGGAGTTCCCAGAGCGGCCATAGTCGGCAGTTTGCAGGAAGCCAGGGTTTACCTGGTGAGCAATGGCAGCGCCATGCTGAAGCAGGTTGAAGCGGGCAACATATATGGTGACTTTGTTCAGATCCTCAGCGGCTTGAGCGAAGGAGACAGCATTGTGGTATCGGGCCAGATCAACCTTGAAGATGGCATGAAGATCCAGGTTGCCCCCGGGCGATGAGCCCGAATGCGCATGGACTGAACTTGTGCCTGATTGATCTTCAACTTATCAAATCAATTACAACCTACAAATGTCAATCACCGAAATATCCATAAAGCGGCCGTCGCTTATCATCGTCATATTTTTGGTTATCACTTTTCTTGGACTTTTCAGTTATACCAAGCTGGCCTACGAGCTCATCCCAAAATTTGATGCTCCTTTTGTCATCATCAGCACGATTTACCCTGGAGCCAGCCCGGAGGAGGTGGAAAACTCGGTGACCCGAATCATTGAAGATGCAGTGTCCAGCATGGAGGGCATCGTTTCATTGAGAAGCACATCATTTGAAAGCCTCTCCTTTGTCTTCATAGAATTCAAGGACGGCACCGATGTGAACCTGGCCATCCAGGATGCACAGCGCAAAGTCAATGCAAACGCCGCCCAATTGCCCCGGGAGGCGGAGCCTCCGTCTCTCACCAAATTCGCCTCTGATGAATTCCCTGTGTTGAGCATAGGCATCAGTGCCAAGTCAGCTCCTGCAGAATTTTTCGACCTGATCCAGGATCAGGTGAGGCCCTCCATATCCAGCGTAGAGGGCGTCGGCGAAGTAAGGGTCATCGGCGGACAGGAACGCGAAATCCAGATCAACGTAAACCGCCAGGAGCTGGAGGCCCGGGGCATGACCATCCTGCAGGTAGTGCAGGCAATTCGCCAATCCAACCTGGACTTTCCCACTGGCAAGATCGAGAGCGAGAATGAGCAGATCACCGTTCGCCTGTCGGGGAAATTCAAAACGGTAGAGGACCTCAGGCAATTGGTGGTCAGTATCAACCCGCGCACCGGAGCGCCGGTGAAGCTTGGCGAAATTTCGGAAGTGGCTGATGGCCTCAAGGAGATACAGAGCCTCAGTCGCGTGGATGGCAGGGACGCCATTGGCTTGCAAATACTGAAAACTGCCGATGCCAACGCAGTGGCAGTAGCCGATGGCGTGGTGGCCAAGCTGGAAAAACTGAAGTCCCAGTACTCAGCTTATGAACTGAACTATGACATCGCGAACAACCAGACGGACTTCACCAGAAATGCCGTGGAGGCTGTCACACATGATTTGTTCCTGGCAATTTTACTGGTAGCGGTGGTCATGTTGATCTTCCTGCATTCCCTCCGGAATGCCCTCATCGTGATGCTGTCCATTCCAACCTCGCTGATTGCTGCTTTCGTCATGATGTATGCATTCGACTTCACATTGAACCTCATGACACTGCTGGGCATGTCGCTGGTCATCGGCATCCTGGTGGATGACAGCATCGTAGTGCTGGAGAACATTTACCGGCATCTGGAGCTGGGAATGCCTCGAAGGGAGGCTGCACTGTTGGGAAGGAATGAAATAGCATTCACAGCGCTTGCCATCACCCTGGTTGACGTCGTGGTATTCATTCCGATATCGCTGACCACGGGCATCGTAGGCAGCATCATGAAGCAATTCGCCCTGGTGGTGGCTTTCTCCACCCTGATGTCGCTCTTCGTGTCTTTCACCATCACGCCGATGCTGGCCAGCCGATTTTCCAAGATAGAGAAATTCAGCAACAAAAGTGTCTGGGGAATCATTCTGAATGGATTTGAACACATGCTGGGCCGGATAAACAACTGGTATGCAAGGCAGGTATCGAGGATATTGAGGCCCCTGCCCATCCCCTACCCTTCCTCCAGGGAGGCCAAGCTGGAGCAGCTGAATTCCCTGGATAGCCGCGTCAGGAAAAAGCACTTCAATTTGTACCTCAATGCCATCCTGGTATTCCTGCTCACCATGGTAATATTCTTCAGTTCCTTTGGCCTTATCAGCAATGGCTTCATCGGCACTGCCTTTATCGTAAAAGGTGACCGCGGGGAATTCATCACCAAACTGGAGCTTCCGAAGGACGCCACCCTGTCAGAGACCAACCTGGCAGTGCAGCAGGCCGAGCTGTATCTTTTTTCAAAGAAGGAGATTACGAAAGTGTTCACCACTGTTGGGCGTGCCACCGGGGTGCTGGGGAGCCAGAATACCGCCTATGTAGCTGAAATCACCTCGAAGTTAGTTTCAAAAGAGGAACGCGACAACCTACATACGGACTTGTACGCACAGCGGCTCAGGAATGAACTGGAACTGAAATTGCCCGGAGTGAAAGTAACCATATCACCCGTCAGCTTTTTCGGCGGTGCCGACGAGGACCCCATCCAGGTGTACATCAGCGGATCCGACAAGAAGGCAGTGGTTCAATACGCCAACGCAGCCCTGTCGGAGATCAAGAAAATCCAGGGAACACTGGAAGCCAGGCTCTCACTGGAGGAAGGTAGTCCTGAAATCGAAGTGAGTGTCGACCGGGAGCGGATGGCACAACTGGGAATCAGCCTGGACCAGGTGGGAGCCACCATGCAGACCTCCTTCAATGGCAACACCGATGCGCGATTCCGGGAAGGATCCAAGGAGTACGACATCAATATCAAGATGGACGACTTCAACCGCCATTCCATCGATGACATCGCGGATTTGACAATCATGAACGCCCAGGGCCAGCTCATCCGGCTGAGTCAATTTGCCGACATTGTCCAAACCACAGGCCCCAACCAGCTGGAGCGCCTCAACAGGCTGCCTTCGGTTGTCATCAAATCGAAGGTCCTGGGGCGGCCGAGCGGAGACATCGGTACAGAAGTCCGCGGGATACTGGAAAAGAAGATGCCGCCGCCGCCGGGAATCAACATCATGTATGAGGGTGATATGAAGAACCAGGCGGAGGGATTCGGTAGTCTGTTGTTTGCCCTTGCAGCCAGCATTATCTTTGTGTACCTCATCATGGTGGCCCTTTACGACAGCTGGGTTTATCCTTTGGTTGTGATGTTTTCCATCCCCATGGCAGTGGTAGGTGCTTTTCTGGCGATGGCCCTGACCATGAGCGTGTTGGATATATTTGCCATGCTGGGCATCATCATGATGGTGGGCTTGGTTGCTAAAAACGCCATCTTGCTGGTGGACTTTGCGAACCAGGCCAAGTTGGAGGGTGCCGGAACCGTGGAGGCATTGATCGAGGCCGGGCGCACGAGGCTCAGACCGATTTTGATGACTACACTGGCAATGGCGATAGGATTTTTGCCCATTGCCCTGGCCGAAGGAGCAGGCTCAGAGTGGAAAAACGGTTTGGCCTGGGCGCTGATCGGTGGACTCACCAGCTCAATGATATTGACCTTGTTTGTCGTACCTGTCGTCTATTTGTTCATGGACGGAGTTAAGAGCTACGTTATACTATGGCTGCGCAAAATTTTTTCATAAAGGTTCATGACCTGCCTGGAAAGTGATGCGAGGTGGCCCGCCAAACATTCGAACGTTCTAAGGATTACTTGAAACCTGTCTCTAAAGGCTGGGGATATGTAAAAGGCGGCAGGTCACCGCTTGACTCCCGGAAATAGCGGCGGACGAGCCTGTGGCCCGTCCGCCGCCATGAAAACCCCTTAGAGGCTGTCTCAAAAGACTTTCGCCGCCGGAGGCGGCGAAAGTCTTTTGAGACAGCCTCTAAGGGGTTCTAAACAGGGCGCGGGGCTGCGCCCCGCGCCCTGTTTAGAACCCACGAAAATTATACACTGATCAGGTGGGAAGTCCCTCCAGTTTTTTGCGATTCAACACGCGGATGATGCCTTCAGTGATA
>JBEAYO010000147.1:0-7709 GCA_041159285.1 Bacteroidota bacterium
TTTTTTTACCCCCCACCGCACGAACAATCCCACATTCATATAATTTTGCAAAACGAAAACAAAACGGCGCTTTTAGCGTAAACTTTACGTTATCGCCCTTGTTTTCTAAACGCGATAAATTATTTATCTCATCACAAAATCTGTAAAAATGTTGAAGCAAATCAAATTTGGTGTTCTTGCTATCTGCTCCGTAGCAATCCTCGCCAGCTGCAAGAACGACGATGCCCGCGAAGAAGCAGTCAACGCTGTCGGCGGCACACAAACAACTGCTGAAGGCCAGGCCGCTGCTGTTCCAACTCCGCCCGCTCCGGTGATGCCCGAGCAAAACGCAGCCCAACCGGCACCCCCGACTGGCCCGACCACCACTATGTCCTTCGCCGAGACGGAATTCAACTTCGGCAAAGTGAAAGATGGTGAGAAAGTCAGACACGAGTACGTCTTCACCAATACCGGCAAAGAGCCGCTGGTCATCAGCGATGCCAAAGGCAGCTGCGGCTGCACCGTGCCCGAATGGCCGAAAGATCCAATTCCGGCAGGCGGCAAAGGCAAGATCAAAGTAGAGTTTGACAGCAAGGGCAAACCCGGCATGCAGACCAAACAGGTCACTATCACCGCCAATACCAACCCGCCCCAGTCCATCCTCACCATCAAGGGCGAAGTTATAGGTGGCGCTGCTACGCCGAACGTCCAGGTCAATTAATTGATCGCCGGATGGCTTGATCGCGAGAAAAAGGGGTTGCACAAGCGTTGCCTTCGCCATGCCCGCCGGTTTTTCCGGCAGTGCCCGGCGATGAACAGCGATTGTACAACCCCATTTTCTTTGCAGACCCGGCCGCTTTTTACTGCCTTGCCTGCACCCGGAGGCATACACCTGATGAACAGTCTTTCGGCCGGCAAGCACTTCTTCCTCTCAGCCCAATTTTCAAACCTTTCCCTGCCGTGCTAAAATACTTCTCGCTCATAAAATTCAGCCATACCGTCTTTGCCTTGCCTTTTGCCATCCTGGGCTTCTTTCTGGCCACTCATCGCCTGGGCCAGGGCATCAAACTCGAGGCCCTCTTGCTGGTGCTGCTGTGCATGGTCTTCGCCAGGAGCGCCGCCATGGCTTTCAACCGCTTTCTCGACAGGGACATTGACCGCAGAAACCCTCGCACTGCCGGCAGGGAGATTCCCGCGGGCGCCATTACACCCCGCGCTGCCCTTGCATTTGTGTTTGCCAACAGCTTGTTGTTCGTGGCCACCACCTGGCTGATCAATCCACTTTGCTTTGCCCTGTCACCCGTGGCTCTCGCTGTGGTGCTTGGCTACAGCTACACCAAGCGCTTCACAGCGCTCTGCCACCTCGTCCTCGGACTGGGCCTTTCCCTGGCTCCCATTGGCGCTTACCTGGCTGCTGGTGGCAATTTCGACTTGATTCCCATTCTGTTTTCGATGGTAGTCCTTTCCTGGGTGGCAGGATTCGATGTCATTTACGCGCTCCAGGATGAGGAATTTGACAAGTCCCAGCAACTTCACTCCATCCCTGCCGCCTTGGGAAAGCGGGGCGCCCTGCGCTTGGCGGCTGGCCTTCACCTGTTTTGCGCCACCATGCTGCTGATGGCCGTCTGGCAATCCACGGCGTTTTATCCCCAGCTGGGGCTGCTCGCCTGGGTGGCAAGCGCAGCCTTCCTGGCGCTGTTGGTGTATCAGCACCTGCTGGTCAAACCCGATGACCTCAGCAGGGTGAACATGGCCTTCTTCACCACCAATGGCGTTGGGAGCATCCTTTTTTGCAGCTTGTTCGTCCTCGACTTTTTTGTGTGAAGCTGGATGGAGGAACAGGGTGTTTCTAACTGCTTTTAAAACCCGGGATCAAAGACCAGGGCTTATTGCCATTTCGCCAGCTTGAAGATCTTTTGCAGCTTCCCGTCGTATTTTACCTGCAAGAAGTACATCCCCGGCGCATAATCCTTGGTGGATACCTCAATCCAGGCTGCCGGTGGAGACAGCACCTCATAGACATCCAGAATCCTGCCTTCGGCCGTCACTAACTCCAGTGTGAGCGGCAAGCCCTCCAGCCAGTCAATGACTTCGATGTTCAACGCATCTGAAAACGGGTTCGGGAAAATATGGACAAAGCGGTAGTCGCCCTGGTAATACACCGTGGCGATGTTGGAATAAAGCACGTTGCCATTGCTGTCCTCCAGCCTGACGCGGTAGCGATTCTGCCCCCGCTTGATGTCTGGATGGAAAGCCAGATAGCGGTAGGTGTCATCTTCATAGAATGATTCATCGATGGGTACGTCCAGCACGCTGAAATCCTCCGATTCCCAGGCATACTCCAACTGATAGCTGCGCTCCACAGAATCCGACTTTTCATAGAACCATTCGATGAATATGCCGAGGGTGTCTTCGGCCAGCCGGGCATCTATGACCAGGGCATCGCCACAGAACTCAGACTGGTTGCTGATCAGCAAGGACAGCGTATCCCGGGAGGTACACTGGGCCACCTGGACTTCCAGGACCACCTGCTTGACTCCCGTTGTGCTCCAGAAGACTTCGGGCACTACTCTCGTGGTCGCTGTATCCGGGTCCCCGTCCTCAAAACTCCAGCTATACTGAGCCAGGGGGCCGTTGTCCAGGGCTTCGAATGCCAGGGGCTGGCCCAGGCAGATGCCTGCCGGTGCTCCACTTATCTCAGCATTGGCAATGGAATCAATTTCAATGGCCACGATATTTGACGGCAGGAAATCCGGACAGCCGTTCCGTCTGGCCACTCGCGTGTAATAGATGGTCTGGTCCGGTTGCGCCGGTACGAAATTCTCTAACACTGCCCCTGGGACGACTGTCCAAGAATCTGGGTCAAAATCACCTGCTGTCAGGGAATAGAACCAGCGGTATTCGAGGTCCCCGCTGCCGCCGCCGGCCGCCTGGACCGAGAGCAAGGGGTCCACGGCATTGCCGGGTCCGCAAAGGGTTTGGTCGCAGCAGATTTGTCCGGCTGTGGTCACATTGTCGCAAGGTATGACAGGATGAAAGCCAGCGTCCATGTCGAGATTGGTCTGAGCACTGGCCAGCGCGAACACGGCGGTTTCTCCTGTGGCAGACTGTGCGTCGCTGTCACTGCTGTCGTCATTGCCCTGGTTGGCAGGGCTGAGGCCGAAGCCCGCGGGCGGGCTGAACGTTATTTTGTAATCGCCCGGCAGCAGCAGCAGGCTATAGTTGCCATCGGGGTCTGACTGCGTGGACAAGTTGACGTCATTGCCGTTGTAGTCGGTGCCGCTCAAGGCCACTGAGACACCTTCCAGCCCCGGCTCGCCGGAGTCCTGGATCCCGTCCTCATCCTGGTCCAGCCAGGTGAAGTTCCCCGTCCTGGCGGGACTGAGCAGCGTGAAGTTGCAGATGGTCTTGCAACTGTTGGAATCGGTGACTGTCACCTGGTAAAGACCGGCGAAGAGGTTGATGATGGTGGCGGAGGAACTGCCCACATTCCAGCTGTAGAGGAAGGGGGGCGTGCCGCCTTCCGTGACGACGCTTAGCTGGCCATCGCTCAGGCCGACATCGGAAATGGGCTGCAGCACCTCCACGGTGCAAGTGGGCAGTGGAATGGGCGTGATTTCAAAGCTGTCGAGCCACAGGCAAGAGTTGGCATCCGTGACGCTGAGGTAATAGATGCCTGGATCCAGATTGGCGATGAACTGGCCGCTTTCGCCGGTGCTCCATTGATAATTGTAGGGTGGGACGCCCCCATTGGCCAGGGCGCCGGCAGTTGCGACATCGACGCAGTTGCCATTGGATACATTCAGGTTGCTGCCCAGGGGATTGGGTTGGTTGACTGCAAACGTGCCGGTGATGACGCAAAGGGTGCTGTCAGTGACCGTGACAGCATAGCTGCCGGTGGCCAGGGAATCCACGAGGGCAGTCGTGTCTCCCGTGCTCCAGCTGTAGTCGAAGGGAGGAGTGCCGCCGTTTACCAGCAAATCAATGATGCCGGTGGCTGTCCCATGACAGGCAACGGGCGAAATGTCGGCCTGAAGTGCCATGCCCAAAACGGGCAGGAGCGTGACAGACCCCGAGCCGGAGCAGCCATTGACATCGCTGACGGTGACCGCATACGTGGAGGGAAGGAGGCCTGATATGGACTGGGTACTCTGCCCCGACATCCAGTGATAGGTGTAGGGAGGCTGCCCGCCTACGGCATTGGCGGTGGCGGTGCCCGTCTGTCCTTCACAGATGTAGGTGGGAGCAGCTATGCTGAGGTTGAGGCCGGTGCCCAAGAGCACCGTGGCGCCGCCGGTCTGCGTGCAGCCGTTGCTGTCAGTGATTGTGACAGTGTAGTCGCCCGGGGCGATTCCGCCCACGCTGGCTTCTGTTTGCCCATTGCTCCAAAGATAGGAATAGGGTGGCAGCCCGCCGCTGGGAATGGCGCTGACGGTTCCGTCGTTGATGCTGCCACAGGAGGTGTTCATGGCATTCACCTGCAGGGAGGGCGTCTGGAATAGCACTATCTCAAGCTGGCTTTCGGCAGTGCAGCCATTCTCATCCACCACCGTCACCGAATAGTCGCCCGGGGGGAGTTGAGAGATGGCCTGGCTGGTGTCACCTGTGTTCCAGGTGTAGGAGTAGCCGGGAGTACCACCCGAGGCCATGACCGTGATGGAGCCCATGCTGTCGCAGGATCCGCCGGAAGACAACAAGTCGAGTTGAAGCACTTCCGGCTCCACGATGCTGGCGGTGATGGAGGCGGTGCAGCCAATGTCGTCGGTGACGGTGAGGCCGTAGTCGCCGGCGGCAAGGCTGTCGAGGGAGGGGGTGTTGTTTCCGTTCTCCCAGAGGTAGGTCAGCGGAGGCAGGCCTCCTATGGCAATTGCAGCAGCCTGGCCGTCGCTTTGTCCAAAGCAGGATACCGGCAAAGTGACGACGTCGAGGTCAATGCCGGGCACGGCACTGATGGTCGTGCTGGCGGAGCCAATGCAGCCTTGCGAACTGGTGACTGTGACGGAGTAGTTGCCAGGGCCCAGGCCGGTGACGGTTTCGGTGTTTTGCCCATTGCTCCAGGCATAGGCATAGGGGGCGGTTCCGTTGGCATAGTTGGCAGTCAGTGTACCGTCGTCGGCAGTGCCGCAGACCTGGGTGCTGCCGCTGATGGATACATTGAGCAGGTTGGGTTCGTTGACCGTGGCGGTGCCGGTGGAAGTGCAGCCCAGGGCTGTGGTGATGGTGACGGAATAAGTCCCGGCGGGCAATACGCTCAAGTTGGCGGTGGTCGCGCCGTTGCTCCAGAGGTAGCTGAGGGGAGGGGTGGCTCCTGCACCCACCTGGGTGGTGAGCGCACCGTTGGGCACTCCGCAGCTGGTGGCGTTGGTGGCGTTGACGATCACCGGGAAAGGGGGCGGTGCGGTCAGACTGGTCGTCGCCGAGCGGGTGCATCCGATCTGGTCCGTGACGGTGACGCTGTAGGTGCCGGGCGGAAGCATGTTGATGCCGGGTGTATTGGCGCCCGTGCTCCAGGCGTAAGAGTAGGGTGCTACCCCGTTGGCTACCAGGGCAGTGACAGCCCCGTTGCCCGAGCCTATGCAGGTTGGATTCGACAGGTTCAGGGTCAGGGAGAGGTTGCTTTGATTGGTCAGCGAGGTGGACTGTGCGGCAGTGCAGCCATAGGCATCTGTGGCTGTGACCTGATAGGCCCCGGCGACAAGGTTGCTGATGGTGGCCGTGCTCTGTCCGTTGTTCCAGATGAAGGAGTAGGGCGCAGTGCCATTTGAGACGTTGGCGGTGATGCTGCCTGTATTGCTGGCAGGGCAGGTAGGCTGGGTCAGGGCCAGCGATACGCCCATGTTGCCGGGAGTAGTGCTGATGACGGTGCTGCTGGTAGCAGTACATCCGTTTTCTCCTGTCACGGTGAGTTGGTAATTCCCGGCAGGCAGATTGCTGATGGAGGCAGTCGTAGCGCCCGTGCTCCAGCTGTAGCTGTATGGCGCGTCACCGCCGGTCACCGTGGCGGAGGCGGAGCCGCCGCTTCCGTTGCTGCCACAGATGACAGGATTGGAAGTAAGGCTGAGGTTCAGGGGTTGGTAGATGGTTCCGCAAACTGAGACGCCGCAGTTGGCGGCGTCCAGCACATTGACGCAATAAATGCCGGGACTCAGGTTGACAATGGTCTCAGAGTTTCCCCCGTTGTTCCAAAAATAAAAATAGGGAGGGCTGCCTCCGCTTACATTGACGGTAAGTTCGCCCGGCAGGATGCAATTCGTTGTGGAGATGGTCGCAACCAGCGGCGGTGGAGAAGGCAAGGTCACGGATGCCGATGCGGTGAGTCCGTTGTTGCTGGTAACAGTGACGGAATAATTGCCCCCCGGGAGGTTGGCAATGGGGTTATTGGTGGCCCCGTTGCTCCAGAGAAAGGAGTAGGGGGGAATCCCCCCGCTGACATTGGCATTGATCACCCCATTCGGCAGATTGCCGCAGGTGGGTGCCTGGACCTGGAGGGTGATGGAAAGTTGTGCTGCTGTCCAGGACGGCAGGGCAAGGAAAAAAAGGAAAGTCCAGCTTGCGATTCCCGCCTGATGTTGTCTTCCAGGACGGGATGCTAATTTTAAATTCATTTTCGGGATTTTGACCTCGGATGTATTCATTTAATAGTTGGGGTATTTCAAAATTCATGGTCTCTCAAGCAACCTGACGAGAGGAAAGCATGGCCAGACAAAAGTTGTCGCAGTGTGGGACATTGGAGGCTGAATTGGCAGCAATCTGTCAATCTGCCGAAAAGTCAACTGTCAAAAGCTCCTGTTGAGGCGGCAGCTATCAAAGCCGTGGCAGCAGGCAAGGTCGCTTTCAGGGGATCATTCTGGTGCTCTCCTGAATGCTGCAAAGCTTCTGGCTGCGAGCGATTATTTCTTGAGGCCGCAGGGGGTGTGAAACAAACAGAGTTCAATATCTACCCATCATTAATTCACGATGTGGCTGGTTATCGGGGCGTACACAAAAATAATAAAAAATAATATATCACCAATATTTTGCGGAAACTTTTTAAATGATGACAATCCGGGAGAGGGCAGCCCGCCATTGCCTTTGGGCACACACCACCAGTGTGTGCGTGCAGAACCATGGATTCGCACCAGAAAGATGCGTTTTTTCCAGGTTTTGATAAAAAAGATGCCAGCAGACGGGTTGATTCCCTTCCGGATTACATCAGGCGCATGGCCTGCACCAGGTAGGTCAGGGAAAACGGCAGGACTACCCAGAACCATTGGGGGACCCAGATCAGCATCAGCAACATGATGACGGTTGAGACGACGAAGAGCAACCAGGAAGTGCGGGATGAAGTTTTTTCTGCATTCATTTCTTTAAAATTTAGGATGCAAAAGTAGTAAGGTGCACTGAAATTGACAAGCTTTGTTTTAATTCGCGGGCAAATTTAAGCTTGTCAAAAACCAGTAGGGTAGGTGGGCCAATTGACCGCAAATCTTCCACCTCAACGTTTTATTCTTTTGCTCAGCGGATAAGATGTCGTATGTTTGTAGCATGAAAAGTGCCGGGCAGGTGGAGCGAAACCCTGCCGATGGGTGTGTACGAGTTTGTCTCAAAAGACACTTCCGAGTTCCCTCTCGTGGATGGTTCGCGGGACTGTCTCAGAGGCCCCGGCCACCCTTTCTGCTGGTGCCACTTTGCTCCCGGGAAGGGCACACGGCGGGCCAAATGTCTGCCGTGTGCGCAAAGATCCCTTGAGG
>JBEAYO010000148.1:0-7702 GCA_041159285.1 Bacteroidota bacterium
GCTTATTGCCCCCCTGTGGGTCGGGCTTGTTTCGCTGGTCTTTGATGAGGTCATAGCCGCCGACGGAGCGGAGCGAGTTGTTCAGGAGGTAGACATCGAGATCGCCATCGCGGTCGTAGTCGAAAAAAGTGGCGTGCACGGAGAGCCCTTCGTCCTGAAGCCCCATTTCCCTGGATTTTTCAGTAAAGGAGGGGATTTGTCCCTCCAGAGCATTGTTGATGAACAATTCGTTGTGGCGTTTTTGGCCGCCGGGCGGGCCCGACTTGCAGACATAGAGGTCCAGCCAGCCGTCGCCGTTGACATCGGCTACAGCCACGCCGCTGGACCAGACACCCTCGCTGCCGGTGCCAGCCTGTTCCGTGACGTCTTCGAATTTAAAATTGCCCTTGTTCAGGTAAAGGCGGTTGCTGACCATGTTGCCGCAGAAGAAGACATCGGGAAGTCCGTCGTTGTTAAAATCCCCGATGCCGACGCCACCGCCGTTGTAGAAATTGCGGAAGGTGTAGCAGTTCAACTCCTCGGTATAGGCAACGCGATTGTTGAAGTCTATGCCGGAGTAATCCGGCTGGATGGAGGTGAAAAGCTGGCCGGAGACCGGAGCTGTTTCCCGGTCCTGGCAGGAAAAAAGGGACAGAGCGAGCAGCGCAAAAAAGGAGCGCGCGAAGAAAGTGCTGTTCATTACAGTCCGGTTTGATCAGGTTTCGTGCTGAATGGGCAAGGCCCATAAACTAAGAAAGCAAGCAACCTTGCGGCTGCTTGCTTTCTGCAGTATTATGCTAAGAAAAATCAATAGCAAGGGTTCTGCTGGAGAGCCGGGTTGGCCTGGATCTGCTCAGCAGGGATCGGGAAGAGCGCCTTGCAAGGATCGGAAGCAGGCTTGAACGCCCAGGGATCGTCGAATTTGCCGAAGCGGATGAGGTCGGAACGACGCCAGCCTTCGTAGAACAATTCGCGGCCACGCTCTGCGAGCAGGTCATCCGGCGTCAGCGAGGAGAACTCATCGACACCGGCGCGCTGGCGGACCTGATTGACCAAGGCCAGGGCTTCGCTGCTGCTGTTGTTCTGGTGCCAGAGGGCCTCAGCTTTCATCAACAGCACGTCGGCGTAGCGCAAGAGCGGGAAGTCGTTGTCGAGGTCAGGCGTAGCGCCGGACACGAATTCGAATTTGCCAACGCGGGCGCCAGCCTGGCGGTGAGCATTGGGCTCGAGGGCGTTGATTTCAGGTGTGAACTCAAGTTCCGGTCCACCCGGGTCGTCGGCGCTGCTATCCAGTACCCTGTCAATGCCATTGGCCTTGTACTGAGGACCGGCGTGGAAGTTGCCGCGGACCTTCTGGTTGCCGTATTCACCTTTGCGGACGTCACCGTCTTCGTAGGAATCATAGAACTCCTGCAGGGTGCAATAGCCGTTCCAGGGCTGGAAAGTCAGGTTGAACGTTTCCTGGCTGGAATAGTGCAGGGTCATGGCCGGCAGGTTGAAGCCCGTGGCCTGGTTCCTGTCGTAAGGAATCACAAAGATGTTCTCCTTGCTGCTTTCGTTGCGAGCGTTGAAGTTAGCAAAGTAGTTGCCCTCGAGGCTGTAAACGCCGGAGTTGATGACTTCATCGCAGGCAGCAGCGGCTGCATCCCAGCGGGGAGTACCGGTGTAAACACCAGCGTTCAGGTACAGCTTGGCCTGGAGGGCCTTGCCAACATAGTAGTTGATACGGGCATAAGTGGAACCATCCACCTTCTTGGTCAGGTTCGGCACGTTTTCGTTCAGTTCGGATTCGATGAACGCAAACACTTCCGAGCGGGACTTGGTAGGCGGATTCGGCTCTGAACTAGCAAAGCTGGTAACGATGGGCACGTTGCCATAGGAATCCAGCAGCCAGTAGTAGAAGAAAGCGCGCAGCACCTTCACCTCGCCGATGAAGCTGGCAGCCTGCTCGGCAGAAACCTTTTGTTCTTCAACAAGCTGGTCGAAAAGCGCGATTACGCGGTTGCAGTTGTTGATGCCGCCGTAGAGGAAGTTCCAGCCGCCGGCAACAAAGCCTTCGTTGGCAGTGTACTGGTGGCGGTGGCAACGCAGCCAGATACCACCATCGAACCAGTCAGAACCGCGCTGCGGGATCATGATCTCATCAGAGGACACCTCATTCGCGGAGAACAGACCACCGTGGTTGGCAAAACCATACAGACTGGTGTAGGTGGCACCAAGGGCAGAGATGAACTGCTCTTCCGTCGTAGGGAAGGTTTCGTTGGTCAGTTCGCTGAATGGCGTCTCGTCCAGGTTTGTACAGGACTGGGAAGAGAACGCCACCAGTGCTCCGGCCAACATGATCTTATTAAAAAATTTAATCTTCATGACTAAAATTCTTTTAGTTTTTAATTTAGATTAAGCGGAACGCGACTTGTTAACAAGCGAAACAAGGTTTTGTTCCAAAAAATCAGAAACCGAGGTTCACACCAAAGTTCACAGAGTAGGAGCGGAAGTACGTGTTGCGGCGATCCAGACCGGGAGCCAGCGGATCGTTGCGGAAGCTCTGGCCACCGTTGTCGGCATCACCAGTGTCAACATAGCGTACGTTAGGATCTACACCTGTGTAGTTGGTCAGGTAGAACAAGTTGCGGCCAGACAGGTACAGCCTGAGCGGGCGGTTGCCAGCCAGCTTCATGTTGTAACCCAGGGTGGCGTTGTCCAGGCAGAGGAAAGAAGCTTTTTCCACGGCATAGCTGGAGAACTTGGGCTGGCCGAAGAGGTCTTCACGGAATTCGGAAGTCTTCACCTGGTTCTCGATCGGACGGGAAGAGGTGTTGCCCAGCGACTCGTAGAAGTTGCGGTACATGTTGACCAGGTCGTGGCCGAAGTCACCGCGCAGGAAGAAGCTGAAGTCAATGTTTCCGAACTTGAAGGTATTGGAAATGCCGAGGGAGAAATTCGGGAGGCCGTTGCCGATGACCGCGCGGTCATCGCCACCTACGCCGATTTCGAGGTTGCCATCGCCATCCACATCCTGGAATACCCAGTTGCCGTTTTCATCCACGCCATCGAATACGGGACCGACGATCTGCCCGATTTCAGCACCACCGTAAACGCCCACAGTCGGGTCGTCGTTCTGGCCAGGAGCACCCGGGGAAGTACCGAAGTCAAAGGTAACGGCATTGCCGCCCTGGAAGAACTGGTAGGTCGGGTTGTCAACATCGAGGGTGTCGAGGATGGTGTTGAAAGTAGCGAACACCACGCGCGGTTCCCAGCTGAAGTTGCTGGTGGAGTGGTTGTAGCCGATAGACAATTCGACGCCAGAGCTCTTCAGGGCAACGTCTTCGAGGTTAGCCCAAGTGCGAGGAGCGAAGTTCGGCGGAACAGGAACCGGCGTGAAGTAGATCAGGTCCTTCGTCGTGCGGTTGTAGTAGTCGAGGCTACCAGTCACTTTGTAGTCCATGAAGGCAAAATCCAAACCAGCGTTGAACTCGCCCTTGGTTTCCCACTTCAGGTCCGGGTTGGCGTTGCGGGACGGGCCGATGGCCGGCACGAAAGCGCCGTTGTAGAAGAAGTTACCCTGGCGGTTGTAGGTGAACTGAGAGAGGTAGCTGGACGGCGGAAGAGAGCCTGTCTGGCCATAGCCCACGCGCAGCTTCAGGTTGTCAACGCCGCTGATTTGAGCCAGCTTGTTGATGTCCATACCGGCGGAGAAGGCCGGGAAGAGACCCCAACGGTTTTCCTCACCGAAGCGGGAAGAACCCTCACGGCGAACAGAAGCGGAGAGGTAGTAAGTATCGTCGATGCTCAGGTTGGCACGGCCGAAGAAGCCGATCACGCGGTATTCCTCCTGGAAGGAGCTGACGGCGCCCGGGTCGCCCAAGGCAGCGCGCTGTCCGAAGTTCAGGTTGTTGTAGGACAGGTCGTTAGAGATGAAGCGGGTAGCGTTGGCGCTGAAGCCCTGGTTGTTGAACTCCTGGAAGGAGTAGCCACCGAGGAGGTTCAGGCTGTTGCTCTTGCCGAAATTCATGGTATAGTTCAACGTGGACTCGAACAGCTCTGTGCTGCGGTCCTGAGTCTGGCGGCTGGCTACGCCTTTTTCGTTGAAGCCACGGAAGTAAGCATTGCTGGGATAGAACTGGCCGAAGATGTCACTCTCCTTCTGAGAGGAGTAAGAGACGGAGCCGATGAGGCCCTTGGCGATTTCATAGTCACCGCGGATGCTGACGAGGAGGTCTTTCAGCACGCCTTCGTTCACGCCCTGCTCGGCAATGGCCACAGGGTTGAAGTAGTCGAAGTTTTCCTGCTGGAAGTAGCCGCCGTACTTGGCGTCGAGGGCTGCGTCATAGCGGGGGGAGCCGGCGAGGTCAGACCAGCGGGCCGGAGCTGTCGGGTTGTAGAGGGTCGCATAGCGGAAAGCCTCTTTGAAACCGAACTGGGACTTGCGCTCCGTGGCGGAGACGTTCAGGCCGATGGTGAGGCGGTCGTTGAGCGCCTTCTGGGAGAGGTTCAACCTTCCGTTGAGCTGGTTGAAGCCGGTGTTGATGCCGATACCGTCGATGTCGCGGACGTTGAAGGCAGCGCGGTAGGAGGTTTTGCCGATGCCTCCGGACATGGAGATGTTGTGAACATGAGAGATGGCGTTGCGGGTAACGAGGTCCATCCAGTCAGTGTTCTGGCCGAAATTGAGAGCCTGGAGCCTGGTTTGTGCTTCGGAGGCGCTGAAGAATTTCTCCAGACCTACCTGGCGCAGGCGCAGGAATTCGTCGGCATCGGTGACGGGCACCCTTTTGCCGATGGCATCCATGGTCACATAGCCGTTGTAGTCAACGTTGGTTTTGCCACCGACGCCTTTCTTGGTGGTGATGATGATCACACCGGAGGAAGCACGGGAGCCGTAGATAGCAGCAGCGGAACCGTCCTTGAGCACATCGATGGACTCGATGTCGTTCGGGTCAACGGTTTGGAGGGAAGCGCCGATGACACCGTCGATTACCACGAGCGGGGAAGTGTTGGCGCCCAGGGTGCTCAGACCGCGGAGGCGGACCGTAGCTTCACCGTTGGGGTCACTGCCGGGCTGGGAGATTTGCAGACCGGCAACCTTGCCCTGAACCAGCTGGAGCGGGTCGTTGACCATACCCTGGTTGAAGTCTTCAGCTTTGACGCTGGAGACGGCGCTGGTCACTTCCTTGGAGCGCTGGGTGCCGTAACCTACGACGACCACTTCGTCCAGCAGGGCGCCGGCGGAGAGTTGGACGTCATAAACATTGCTGGCACCGAGGGTGACGCGCTGAGAGGTGTAACCTGTGTAAGTGAACTCGAGTTCGGTAGCACCGGCGGGAACCTGCACCTCATAGGAGCCGTCAACATCTGAGATGGTACCGGCACTGGTGCCGATTACCAGGATGTTGGCGCCGATGAGCGGATCGCCTGACTGGGCATCGCTCACCTTACCTTTTACGGTGCGTTGAGCTATCGCCAGACTGCTCATGCCCATTGCCACGATCAGCAGCAGCAGACATTTCGTGAGATAGTCAAACTTCAGTTTCATACATTAATTTAGGTTTAGTTAGAAAAAATGATGAATTTAACTTCCAGTATTGGGAGGGAATTATAAGTTACAGGATGTTGTTTTAAAGAATACCGGGCAAAGGTGCGAAAATCATTTGATTTTACAAAACAGCTGTCTGGCTGAATTGAAATGAAATTCCGTTGGGGCAGTTTCAAAAGCTTGTTGGATTGCTTGAGACAAGCTTACAGGCCACCATTCTAACGAGCATCAACCATCAAACGCTGCCTTGCCCTTGTTGCCTTGGCAATAATTGCTGACAGCCATATAAACAAAATCGGCGGCAGGAGCCTTTATAAATACATGACCTTTAGAAAAATGAAGAAAAGAGGCTGCATCAACTTGGGAGCGACGGCGGGGAGAATGAGAAAGCTGCTGGGCCCGTTGGCCTGGGTAGCCTTGGCTCTGCTGCCTGCCGTCCAGCCAACTCAGGCACAAGGCCTGGATGACAAATGGCAGAACATCTCCAGGATAGACCTCCCCTTTGAATATGAAAACAACCTCATCGTCGTCACGGTCATTTTCAACAAGGTCATCCCCCTGAGATTCATCTTTGACACTGGTGCTGAGCACACCATCCTCGCCAGGCGGGAATTCGCCGAACTTTTCGGATGCCGCTACGAGCGGGAATTCCGGGTCCTGGGCGCAGACATGAAGACGGAACTGACCGCCTACCTGGTGCGGGGCATCCACCTCAAGCTGACCGGCGGCACCTCCCTGATGCAGCAGGAAATGAACCTTCCAAACCATTCCATGCTGGTGCTGGCTGAAGACTATCTGAAGCTGGAGACGATTACCGGCACGGAGGTACACGGCATCCTGGGAGCCGATGCCTTCCGCAACCTGGTGGTGAAAATTGACTACCGGAAACGGGTGGTCACGCTGATCAACCGCAGCTACTTTCAGCTGCAGGAGAAGGAAGGGTATCAATCGGTGGCCCTGGACATCAAGCGCAACAAGCCGTACCTGGAAACCTATTTGCGAACCTCGGCCGACTCCCTGCTAAAGGTGCGGCTGTTGCTGGACTCGGGCGCCATGGTAGCCCTGTTGCTCAACACGGGAACCCACGCCGGGCTGCGGCCGCCACCCAATGCCATCAGGGGAAACGTAGGAGCCGGACTGGGAGGCTTCATCGAGGGCTATCTCGGCCGGATCCAGCTGCTGCAGATGGGCACTGTCAGTTGTCCGCAGGTGTTGACCCATTTCCAGGATCTGAGCGATGTGGAAGTGGACAGCAGTGTGGCGTCCTCCCGGGATGGCGTGATCGGCAATGCCTTGCTACGGCGCTTTGACCTCTATATTGATTATCCGGGCCAGCGTTTGTATTACCGGCCCAACCGAAATTTCAAGGCGGCGTATGAATTTGACAAAAGCGGCCTGGTGGTGATTGCCACCGGCGCCCAGCTGAACAGATATCTGGTTCACAGTGTGCTGGCCGGATCGCCGGCAGCTGAAGCGGGCATCCTGGCCGGGGACGAAATTCTCCGGGTCAATCGAAGGCCGGCTTTGTTGCTCACGCTGCTGGGGATTCAGCAGGTGCTCCGCAGAAAGGCCGGCAGGTCAGTCAGCCTGGCCCTGCGCAGGAATGGGGCTAAGTTCAAGGCCGACATTGTGTTGAGGGAATTGATATGAATAATAATATTATTAATTAATTCTGGTTTTAAACAAGAATAAAATTTCAAAATGAGCCATTTCAAGGCATGTTTTCTATGCTTTTATTCCCTTTTGCAGCTTTATAATTTTCCTTTTCGGATAAAGGTTATAAATTTACGCTTCTTAGAGAACATCATCCAATTCGAAAACCGGGTTTGTATTGAGCACCACATTTAGCTCGTGATAGTTGAACAGGTCCAGTGTCCCGGCCCTGAAGGGAGAAAACCAATGTCAGTGAAGCCCACTTTTTATGAGGCGAGCTTTTAAAATTGCATTCCTCTCTGAAGGCAGTCGCGCCTCCGTCCCTGTGCACACATGCTTTGAATCACCTGCAAATCCAACATTCCCCCCAGAAAACCTGGCTGACACCAAACCGCCAGTGCAGCTTTAGAGACCCAATTGCCGTTTTGAAAATGCCGTTTGACTCCCGGGAGAGGGAGTCTTTCTCAAAAGCTCCGCTCGAAATGCTGCCTTGTAGAGGGTGCAGCGGCGCTGCACCACGAGCTCCCAGGAAAGGGC
>JBEAYO010000149.1:0-7655 GCA_041159285.1 Bacteroidota bacterium
ACAATCCCGAGCTCGAGAAGGTGGCCCGCGTGGCAGACTTCATAGAAATGGGCGAACTCATGTGCCTGGACGCCCTCCATCGCAATGAAAGCTGTGGCGGCCACTTCCGCGAGGAGTACCAGACCCAGGATGGAGAAGCGCTGCGGGACGACGCTAACTAC
Organism: Bacteroidota bacterium; assembly: GCA_041159285.1. Taxonomy (GTDB): domain Bacteria; phylum Bacteroidota; class Bacteroidia; order Chitinophagales; family Saprospiraceae; genus UBA6168. The sequence goes on from JBEAYO010000149.1 coordinate 162, forward strand.
GCCTTCGTCGCTGCCTGGGGGTGGCAGGATACTTCCAAAGAGCCCGAATTGCACAAAGAAGCCCTGAAATTCGAGGCAGTGGAACTCAAAACAAGGAGCTACAAGTAATCGGTAGCCGTTTTCTTAGCCCGCAATGTTCGGAGCCGGATAATTTTGCCGCTGTCGGCAAGGAAGGCGGGTAGATTCACACAAATGCAAAATCTAAATTTGCCATGAAACTAACTTTGAAAATCTGGAGGCAAAAAAATGCAACTGCCAAGGGCAGTTTCGAGACGTATCAGGTGACAGCCAATGAACACATGTCCTTCCTGGAGATGCTCGATGTGCTCAACGAGGACCTCATCCGCTCCCAGAGGGAACCGGTTTCCTTCGAGCATGACTGCCGGGAAGGGATCTGCGGTACCTGCAGCATGGTTATTGACGGTCAACCGCACGGTCCCTTGCGGGGCACCACCACCTGCCAGTTGCACATGCGCCATTTCAAAGACGGCGACACCATTACCATCGAACCCTTCCGCGCGAAAGCCTTCCCAGTGATCAGAGACTTGATCGTGGACCGCTCTGCCTTCGACCGGATCATTCAGTCCGGCGGATTTGTCTCGGTGGATACTGGTCAGGCACCGGATGGCAATGCCATTCCCATCGGGAAGGAAATCGCGGCCAAGGCTTTTGACGCTGCCACCTGCATAGGTTGCGGGGCCTGCGTGGCTGCCTGCCCCAATTCCTCCGCCATGCTCTACGTAAGCGCCAAGGTATCCCACCTGGCCCTCATGCCCCAGGGCAAAGTGGAAGCAAAACACCGGGTGATCGACATGGTTCACAAGATGGATGAGGAAGGCTTTGGCTATTGCTCCAATATCACCGCCTGCGAGGCGGAATGTCCCAAGGAGATTTCCGTGGAGAACATCGCAAGGATGAACCGGGAGTACATCAATGCCGCGTTCACCACTCCCAACAACGCATAAACCCTTGTTGTATTCAAAATGAAAAGACAAACACTATTCCCGTTGCTGGCGGCAACCCTTCTAGCTGCCTGCAATGCTGACAAGGAACCGTCAGCCGGTTCGGAAGCAACCGTGCAGGCTGCACAGGTTAGCTACGATTCCTCCCTGGTTTTGCCTCCTGGCTTCAAAGCAATTGTGGTAGCCGACAGCCTTGGTGCTGGCGCCCGGCACATAGCGGTGGATGCAGAAGGTGACCTCTATGTTCAAATGTCCGGCCTTTACGATGGAAAAGGCCTTGCCGTTTTGAGAGACACCTCTGGTGATGTCCGAGCCGATCGCATTGAATATTTTGGCAGCCATGCCGGCACTGGCATGGAGGTTTCCGGCGACTATCTTTACTGCTCCTCGGATGAGGCTGTTTTCCGCTACAACCTGCAGGCAGGGCAAACGATGCCGGATGAGAACTCAAAGGTGCTTTTGATTGGTGGTTTTCCCCAGCAAAATGAGCATGCCTCAAAATCTTTCACCCTGGATAACAACGGAAACATTTACGTCAACGTCGGCGCTCCGGCCAACGCTTGCCAGATTGAAAACAGGGTGGCTGGTTCCAAAGGACAGGATCCTTGCCAGCTGCTCAAGCTACAGGCAGGTATCTGGAAATTCCCTGCGGATAAACTGGCACAGGTTCACGGCAAGGATGGCAATCGCTACGGCACTGGTATCCGGAACGCAGTGGCACTGGATTGGAACGACCAAACCAATGGCCTTTTCGCCCTGCAACACGGGAGGGATCAACTCAGTGAATTCTGGCCAGAGCTCTTCAGCGCAGAGCAAAACGCTGAACTGCCGGCAGAGGAATTCCTCCAAATCGCCGAGGGAGATGACTTCGGCTGGCCTTATTGCTACTATGACCAGTTTCATCGATTGAAAGTGCTGGCACCGGAATACGGAGGCGATGGAAAGAAGACAGGCCGCTGCACGAAGTGCAAGGACCCTGTCGTAGGATTCCCGGGGCACATGGCTCCCAATGATCTCGTCTTTTACAATGGCAATTCCTTTCCGGAAAAATACAGGAATGGTGCCTTCGTGGCGTTTCATGGTTCCTGGAACCGCTCGCCGCTGGAGCAGAAGGGCTACTTCGTGGTCTTCGTTCCCTTCAAGGACGGAAAAGTGGCAGGTGATTGGGAATCTTTCGCCGACGGTTTTGCTGGTTTGAAGCCCATTCCCTCCCCCAGCGACGCCAGACATCGCCCTACCGGCCTTGCGGTGGGGAGCGATGGCTCGCTTTATGTTGCTGACTCCGTGAAAGGGAAGATATGGAAGATTGTCTATCAAGGGTCGTAGGAGCAAATTCACTTCAAAAAGGCTGCTGCGTGAAAAGTATTTAGTCCACCTCCTAAAAAACTGCCCGGGTTCGGCTTTGCCAAACCCGGGCAGTTTTTTTTGTCGCTGGTGAGTGCAGTGCCTTTCATTGAAAATGGTGCTGGGAGCAGCCGAGCACACAAAAAACCTTCCAAAGCCGGTCTCAATATGCCCCTCGAAGAGGCACCCTCTTGTAAGAAGGAGGCTGTCTGAAAAGACCCGGTCATCCATTTCCACCGGTGCCGCTTATCTCCAGAAAAGGGTCTTTTGAGTCAGCCTCCGCCCTTTCAGGGAGTCAATCGGCATCTGATAAACGAATCCAAGGTGCAAATTGGACCTATCTCAGTATCAAAATCTTTCGCATCGCAACCTTCTCACCCGACGAAATTCTGAGCCAGTAAGCCCCTGGCTCGAGGAAACCAAAGTCAAACGAGTTGCTGACAGAAGTACTAAATGTCTGCTTAAATCGCTCAATCCCCCTGGCATCATACACCACAACCTCCATCGGTTCGCGCTCTGTCATACCCAATTCAATAAATAGCTGCCCGGAAGTGGGATTGGGGAAGACCAGCACCCTCTGTTGCCAGAGTTGGTAGGAGGCGTCACTCAGCTGTTCCACCGTGACGTACACAGACTCGAAAACGCAGCCCAGGCTGTCGGTCACCACCACCCGGTATGCCCCGGCACTGACAGCAGCTGTATCGAAGCCAGGAAGGGGTTGGTTGTTGCTGTCATACCAGGTAAGGGTGTATGGAGCAGTGCCGCCGTTTACCACATAGGAAATAGAGCCGTCGGAAAGCCCCGGCGAAGCAGGAGTTGTCCCGACGAATCCCAGGAGCAGCGGGTCCGGCTGCATAACTTCTATGGTCTGAGACAATGAACAACCACCGGCGTCGGTGACTGTCACGTAGTAAACACCAGAAACCAGTACCTGTGGATTGATGCCCCCAGCCCATTCAATGGTGTAGGGAGGGGTGCCCCCAGTCGTGATCAAGTCAATCGCCCCATCCGTTGATCCATAGCAAGCAGGAGTGGTGACAACGGCCTCTGCGCTCAAAGAGGTTGACACTGTGACGTAAAACTGGCAAGATGCACTGTTGCCCAAATCATCGGATGCTGTCCAGATAACAGGCGTCACACCCAGGGAGAATGAGCCGCCGCTTTCTACCCCGCTTGAAAATACAACCGTAGCTGTATTGCAGGCATCTGTTGCCACGGGCAGTTGATATACTACAGGGCCGCATTCACCGACAATGGTGTCAGCCGGACAGGTTATCACAGGCGGTGCATGGTCGTATATCGTCACCACCGCCTGGCTTGTGGCACTGTTACCGGCTTCATCCGTGACAACAACGGTCACCACTTGCTGTCCGATATCGTCACAGGTAAATTGAGATGGAATTACGTCTATGGATGCAATGCTGCAGTTGTCGAAGGATCCGCCGTCAACGTCTTCGCCTGTCACCAAAGCCAATCCATTGACATCAACGCTAACCGCTGAGTTTTTGGTCAAAACGATTGGCGGAATCAAGTCGCTGGAGAAGACTTCAACGGTTTGTGAAGCCGTGCAACCGCTGGCGTCGCTGATTGTCACGGAATAGCTTCCGGGAGCCACACCTGTGATGACAAAACTGTTGCCGCCGTTTGACCAGGTATAGTTGAAGGGCCAGGTGCCCCCTGAAATGGCTGAGACGAAGGCCGAACCATCCGGCGACTCAGGACAGCTGGCAGGTGAGATTGCCCCTTGTATCTGGATAGCACAGCTGTAAGGCGCCACTTCGACGGTGCTGGAGGCAGTGCAGCCATTCTGGTCTGTCACGGTGACGGTATATGAACCTGGAGCCAGGTTGTAAATCGTGGGAGAATCGGCTCCTATGCTCCAAAGGTACTGGGGGGTCCCTGTTCCTCCCATCACTTGCACGGTGGCTGTTCCATTGTTGGCATTGACAGCTGTCTCGGCTGTGGAGCTGGCGACGGCCATCAGCAATGTTGGTTCCAGGATGTTCACAGAAATTGTGGCGGCGCATTCATTCACATCGCTCACGGTGACGAAGTATGTGCCCTGCTGCAGGCCTGTGTTGGTCGCACCGGATACCCCGTTGCTCCATTCATAAGTCAGGCCTTGGAAATTGCCAGGCACGAACACAGTGGCCTGTCCGTCGCTCAAGCCCTGGCAGCTGATTTGCTGAACGCTCACCTGAGGCAGGAATGCAGCGCAGGAAACATCGTTGACCGTGACTGAGCCCGAGACCGTGCAACCGTTCAGGTCGGTCACAGTCACGAAATAGTCCCCGGGAGACAGTCCTGCAATGGTAGCCGAGGAGCTGCCATTGCTCCAGGCATAGGTATATCCGGGCACCCCACCCGAGACTGAGACGCTGGCGGTGCCGTCATTTTGGCCACTGATGGTAAGTCCCGTGCTGCTGAAGTCGAGATCCAGCGGGGCTGGTTCGCCAACTGCGCCGGAAAGCACGAGGGGACAGCCATTGCCGTTGGTGACCGTGGCCGAATACATTCCTGAGGATAAACTGAACAGCGCAGTGGCATTTTCACCATTGCTCCAGTTGTAAACGTAGGGAGGAAATCCGTTGACAACAGCAACTGCCGCTGTTCCATCGGATCCACCGCTGCAACTGACGGGTTCGGTTTGCATGACAGCCTGGAAACTGCTGCAGACGGAACTGATGACAACCGGGACAGCGCGCTGGCAACCGTATTGGTCCACTACCGTCACAGCGTAGTTGCCCTCTTGCAAGCCGGTCGAGGTGGAAATTCCACTGGCATTTCCGATTTCAGTGTAACCATTGCTCCAGAAGAAATCATAAGGCCCGGAGCCACCTTCGGCAGTGGCAGTGGCTGTTCCGTCATTGCCGCCGTAGGTGCTGACCAAGGTGGAGGTGGTCTCCAGGTCCGGAGACTGAGCCTGGCCGACCGCACCAGAGGTAATAACTTGACAGCCAAATGCATCGGTGACGGTTACTGAAACAGTTTGGGGACAAATTCCAGAAAGTGTTGATTGATTATTACCAGGAAAACCTGCCCAGGAATATTGCAAGCCACCATTGTGATTGCTCATGACAACGGTAGCTGTGCCGCTGCATTCCCCGGCGCCATTGTCGCACCTGTCGGGGGTTACTGACACCTCATGGCTGAGTTGGCTGCAGTTGACTCCGAGTCTGATGTTGTCGAGGTAAAGGCGGTTCCCCCAACCTGAGACGTTGACAAAGGCGATGGTCACATCTGAAATGCCGTTGAAGGGGCTGAGGTCTATGGTCTCCGTCCTCCACTGGCTGCTTTGGGGAACAAATGCCTGCTGGGTAGGAGTAGCGGTAGCCAGCTGGGTTCCACCCTTCAGGTAAATCAGCTGGTTGAAATTCTGGGAACAGTTGGTAGCCACTAGTATGGCCAGGGTATCGCTCAGCACATTGTCAACTGGGGCGTAGGCCACGTCGAATTTCAACTCGGCTCCAGTAGTTGCCGAGAAGTCGAAATGGCGTGTAATCAGCGCGTCAATAGTCCCGAAGGGATTGTTTGAGGCAGTGCCGGCGTAGTTGTCAAAGACCACGGACCGGGTGCCGTTGCCGAATGCCGAGACCGGACTGGCAAAGTTCCACTGGAAGTCGTCGCCGTCAAAATTCAATTGATAAAGGCCTGTGGAGACGGGGAAAGCCTGTTCGCCTTCAAAATCCTCTATCATGGGAGGAGCCAGGGGAACGTAATTTTGAAAAGATCCACTTGTGGTGTCATTTGAAAGGCGCTGATCGGCCTGGCCGTTGGGCTGCACCGTATATATACTAATGGTGTGCAGGCCAGCGGGAGGAGTGTAGGCTGGCAAGCTGACATTGATGCTTTGTCCGGGAAAGAGGTTGCCTGTCCATGGAAAATTGACCGGAGACTGATTCCCGATTTTAAACCGGATACTGGCTGCGGTGAGGTTCGCGGATCCAAAATTCCTCAGCGTAACCTGTGGAACGATCGTTGACGATTCACAAGAAACCAGGCTGGGTTCGATGATACGGGTGATGCCGGCATCGTGCTGGGGAATACTGCAGAGCAGCGGCGCATTTTGGACCAAGGCGTTTCTGCTGCCATAGTTGAATCCCGAAGGACTGCCATTGAGAACTGCCCTCATGACATTCGCCTGTCCCTGGGTAAAGGAAGTGTAGCAATTCTCCGTCACATAATCCATGTAGTTCACATACAGGTGCGCATTTCCGCAGGAGACAGGCCCCTGTGGAAATCCATTGCTGCAGTTCAGCGTGGCGTACTCCCGGGTGGACTTGTCTATGTTTGGCGTGTCGGAAATGCCGTCGTCGCTGGAGCAGGAGTTGCCGTTGAAAGGATGCGGAAGCCCCAGGTAGTGGCCCGTTTCATGGGTCAGCGTCTTCCAGCCGGAAACGAGGTATCCCGGCGCCCCAAACCAGCGGTAGTCAACCACAATCCCGTCCTGGGTACTACCCACGAGTGAGGGGGTCGGGTAATTCGCGAAACCGACCACGCCACCGGAGGCTGAAGTCCCCGGAATCGGCAGCACGTAGATGTTCATGTACCTGGTGGGGTCCCACTTCGTCAGCGGCTTTATGACTGAGTTGATGTTGTTGTTATTCCAGGAAGAACCTGTCACCTGCAGGTTGTGGCGGGTGATGCCATTGGTGGGGTTGCCGGAAGGATCCACGCTGGCAAGGCAAAACTCGATATTGGGAACCCCGGCCACGTCCAGCCAGGAGGCAGGCATATTGAAGAACTGGGAATTCAAAGCAGCAAAATCCTCGTTGAGGATGTCGAGCTGTGCCTGGATCTGAGCCGTGGAAATGTTCTGCCCCTGTCCTATCGGCACGCCGTTGTGAATCACGTGAACGGTGACCGAAATTGTGATCAGGGGTTGGACGGTATTTTTTTCCTGTCCCTGGAGTTGGGACAAGATCGGCACTACCTCCTCGAGATAGTGCTGCATTTGCTTCTGATGATCAGGGTCAGTCTGCGCCTGCCATTCGTTGATCAGGTCAAAGGCGCAAATCGGAACGGCAGGACCATTCTGTGCTGCGTCGGAGGCGATGGTAACCTGGCTGGCTGAGTTGCTGCTTTTGGCATTGACCGCGGGCAGCGGTGGCCTCACCGTGCTTTGTATCGGACCAAAGCTTTGGGCGGATGAAATGAAAGGAAGGGCTAAACCCAAAAGAAGATTAGT
>JBEAYO010000150.1:0-7650 GCA_041159285.1 Bacteroidota bacterium
ACCCCCCCCGGCCCGCCCGCCGGCCCCCCCCCCCCCCCCCCCCCGGGGAGGGGGATTTTTGTTGCGCGGGGCTTCGCCCTGCGCAACATTCAAGCCCGCACGCCTCGCCAAAGGGTCTTTTTCGACAGTTTCATTCCACGAGATGAGGCCCCGTCAAAGGGGCTTTTGCGACAGGCCGCTATTCTTCTTCCGCTGCCAGTTGCCGCTCCACCCGCTTAGCCACCAGGATGCTGATCTCGTACAAGGACAGCAGCGGAACTGCAATCAATATCTGGCTAAAGGCATCCGGCGGCGTGATAATGGCCGCAATTACCATCAGGATGACGATGGCGTGACGGCGGTATTGGCGGAGGAACTCAGAAGACAAAATCCCGATCCGGGTCAGCACATAGGCCACCACCGGAAGTTCAAAGATCAAGCCGGTGGGCAGCGTGAACATCACCATGTAGCTGATGTAAGAGCCCAGTGCCGGCGTTGATTCCACGCCCGGCAATTCGTAGCCCGTCAGAAAACTAACGGCAAAGGGAGATACGACGAAATAGCCGAACATGACCCCTACCGTGAACAGCATGGAGCAGATGAACACGGCATAGCGCGTCACCCGCTGCTCGTTTTCATACAAGCCGGGCTTGATGAAGCGCCAGAACTCCCAGAAAACAAATGGGAATGCCAGCACAAAGCCCAGCAGGAACGACACCTTCATGTGGGTCAGGAACAACTCCCCCATGTCGGGGGTAATCAGGCTAAACTCCTTTGGGTAGAAGCAGAGGTTGTCTCCCAGGCCTATTGCGTTTGAAAAGCTGCATATCACCCGGTAAGTCACGAAATCAGGATGCCGGGGGCCAAAGATTACCTCGTTGAACACAAAGTCCTTCGACAGGAACAGCACCAGTCCAAAGGCGACTATCACCAGGACGGAGCGCATGATGTGCCAGCGCAACTCCTCGAGATGGTCGAAGAACGACATCTCCTTTTCCTCAGGCTTGCCCTTTTCAGGCCCCTCTATACCAAGTTGATCGAGTGCCATAGTTGTTGTTTCTGCTCAGGGTAAGTGAAGTCTGCGTCAACGGGCAAATTGAACGGCCCGCTTTTCCCGGATGACAGTTACTTTAATCTGGCCAGGGTATTGCATTTCCCCCTGTATTTTCTGTGAAATCATGAACGCCAGGTCGTCGGCGTACTGGTCGCTGACCTTCTCTGCCTCCACGATGACGCGCAGTTCCCTGCCCGCCTGCATAGCGAAGGCCTTCTGAACGCCTTCGTGAGCCATGGCCAGTTCCTCCAGCTCGCCAATCCGCTTGAGATAGCTCTCGAGGATTTCGCGGCGTGCGCCGGGACGTGCGCCGGAGATGGCATCGCAGGCCTGCACCAGCGGAGAGATGACGTTGTTCATCTCAATCTCATCGTGGTGAGCTCCCACGGCATTGCAGATAACGGGGCTTTCGCCGTGCTTTTCACAGAGCTGCATGCCGAGGATGGCGTGTGAGAGTTCCGTTTCCTCCTCGGAAACCTTGCCGATGTCGTGCAGCAGGCCGGCGCGCTTGGCCAGCTTTGCCTGTTTCGGGCTCAGTCCCAGCTCGGCGGCCATGATGCCGCAGAGATTGGCTGTTTCAATGGAGTGCTTGAGCAGGTTTTGGCCATAGGAAGAGCGGAAGCGCATGCGTCCCACCATCTTGATAAGGTAGGGGTTCAGGCCGTGGATGCCCAGTTCGATCACCGTGCGCTCGCCGATTTCGACGATTTGCTCGTCCAGTTGTTTGCGGGTTTTGGCAACCACCTCCTCGATGCGGGCGGGGTGGATCCTTCCGTCCGTCACGAGTTTCTTGAGGGCCAGGCGGGCCACTTCGCGGCGGATGGGGTCGAAGCTGGAGATCACGATGGCCTCGGGGGTGTCGTCCACGACGATTTCCGCACCGGTGGCAGCTTCCAGGGCGCGGATGTTGCGACCCTCGCGGCCGATGATCTGGCCCTTCATATCGTCGCTTTCCAACTGGAATACCGACACGGTATTTTCGATGGTGTATTCCGAGGCCATGCGCTGGATGGTCTGGATGACGATTTTTTTGGCCTCCTTGTTGGCTTCCCTGTTGGCCTGGGCGATGGTCTCCTTCACCAGGGCCATGGCATCCGTTTCAGCCTTGTGGCGAACGGCCTCGAGCAGTTGTTCCTTGGCTTCGGTCTCCGTGAGCTTGGAGATGTTCTCCAGGGTTTTGATGCGCTCCTCGTTGGCAGCCTCCAGTTCCTCCTTGCGGCGTGCCACCACCTTGAGCTGCTTGTCCAGGTTCTCGCGGATGACGTTGATTTCCGCCTCCTTGGAGTCCAGGTCGGTATTGCGGGTATCCAGTTCCTTGATCTTGTCGCGCAACTTTTCCTCTTTGGTCTGGAGGTCTTTTTCCATGCCCTTGATTTCCATTTCCCGCTCTTTCACAGCGACCATTTTCTCGGCTTTTTCCCGTTCGAAGTCGGCCCGCATGCTATTGAAGCGGTCTTTTGCCTCCTGGATTTTCCGCTGCTTGATGTTTTCGTTTTTCGACTCGGCCTCTTCAATGATGCGCTTGGCAGTGTTTTGTGCTTTTTTGATTTCCTGATCTGACTTGGCATTCATTTCGTCAATGAGCGCCTGCTTCTTGCTCTTCATGGCGCTCTTGACGCCGAAGAATCCTGCCACAAGCCCGCCGAGCAGTCCCAGGACTAATCCAATTCCTATTTCCATGATGTCAAAAAAAAATTTAAATAGTTTAACGCTCCGGTCAATGAACAGCAGTCCGGGCGGCTGCAGCCGGGTGCCGACATTCCTTGGCAAGGACGAGGTCAGGCGGGCAGCGATTCGCCGCGGCCGCAGGTCATAGGACCGGTTGGCCAGAAAAAAACAGGCAGCGTGGCAGTATTGTCATCCGGTCATTAGATCCAGAAGCGCCTGAATGCGGGAGAGTCTTTCGGAAATTTCAGGAGAGGTTGAGTCGGGCTGATCAGAAGCCTTGTGCAAATCTATGGCGTAAGCCAGCAGTGCCATAGCCAGGCAATCCTGCTTTTCACGGCCGGGGTAAGTCAATTGGAATTTGTTGATTTTCTCATTGATTTCCCGGACGATACGCCTAATTACAGGTTCGTCTTTTGCCTTTATTTTCAAGGGATATGGCCTGCCTGCAATGATGATGGTCAACTGTTTGCTGTCAAGTTCTTCCATGTCCTGAAAATACAGAATCAGACAGATCAGAAGGCGGCAACCTGCGTATGGCGCGGCCTGCCATGCCCTCCTTGCTTATCACACGTCGTTCCTCAAAGCATCTTGAAACCAGGCAATACACTTGTCGATTTCCTGTATATATTGTTCAATTTGCTCGTTAAAATCCTGTACACTTCCTGTTTCTTCTTCCCGCTGCCGGGCCAATGCCCGCCGCGTGTCAGAGAAATTTTGTACTATATCGCCGATGCGCCCGATCAGCGCCTTTTGTTCGGCTTTCAATATCTTGTTTTCCTGTTGCAGCAAGGCGTTGGAGCGGCGCAGGGCCTGCATGTCCTCAGCTACTACTTGCAACTTTTGCGCAATATAATCGAGTTTGCGAATTTCATCCATTTAATTAACGGCGTATGGTCGCTCCAAGTTTACTTTCGAATTGAAAAATCAATTCTTGAACAGCGGCATCCACCTCCTTGTCCTGCAAAGTCCGCGTCGGGTCTTCAAAGAAAAAACTCACTGCGTAGGATTTTTTCCCTTCTCCGAGCTTGGACTCGTCCTCGAACACGTCGAACAAATTGATGTCTTTCAGGAGTTTTTTTCCTGTTTTTCTCGCAACGGACGCAATGTCGGCAAAATTAACGGATTTTCCAATTATCAGGGCAAGGTCTCTGCGAACTGTTGGAAACTTATTCAGTTCCGTGAGGCTGATACTCTGCTTTTTGGCAGCCTGCAGCAGGGCATCCCAGTTCAGGTCGGCATAGAACACGCTGCCGCGGATGCCCATTTTTTTGCACAGCACTGACTGCACTTTTCCGAGCGTGGCCAGTTCCTGAGCCCCCCGGTGGAAGGTCAGGCTATAGGAGAACACGCCCCGGAAGGACAGTCCGACGGAGGCTTGTTCGCCACCTGCCGTCTCCTGGTAGCCGCTGAGGCCGATGCGGTCGAGTACATTGACGACCGCTGACTTCAGGGTGTAGAAGTCGGCTTCCTCCTCCTTGCCGCTGCGCCAGCTTTCTGCCTGGCGCTGGCCGCAGATGAACAGCGCCAGGTGAAGCGGTTCATAGTAATTCTTGACGCCGGCGCCTTCCTGGTTGCCCTTCCGGTGATAGGTCTTGCCGAATTCGAACAGGCGCAGGTCGGTCTGCTGGCGGTTCTGGTTGTTCACCACGGCTTCGAGGCCGCTGTACAACATACCGGGGCGCATGATGTCCAGTTTGACGTTGGAGGTGTTGTTGACGTACACCAGGTCTTCCGGCAGCTCATCCTTGTAGTAATCGGATTGCGACAGCGACAGCGACATGATTTCATTGAAGCCGTTGGCGGCCAGGAAGTCGCCGATGGCATTGCGGATTTGTTCTGCCCCCGGGTGCTCGTTGCGAACCATGCTGCTGCGTATCTGATGGGGCACGTCCACGTTGTCGAGGCCGTAAACCCGCAGAATTTCCTCCACGATGTCGGCGGGGCGGGTCACATCGGCCTTGTTGGTTGGCACGTCCACTGTGAAATGGCCGTCTGCAGCGGTCTCGACGGACATGCCCAGGGCCAGCAGGATCTCGCGGATGGTCTGTGGCGGGATGTCTATGCCGGTGAGCCGCCGCACATACTCATGGGACAGGGAAATGCGGGTCGGGTTGATCGGTTCCGGGTAGATGTCCACGATGTCCGAGGCGATTTCGCCACCGCCGAGTTCGACGATGAGGAGGGCGGCGCGTTGGAGGGCATAGACACAGACATTGGGGTCGCTGCCCTTTTCGAACACGCGGGCCGCGTCGGTGCGCAGGTCGTGGCGGGTGCTGCTGCGGCGAATCCAGCCGGCGTTGAAGTGGGCGCTTTCCAGGAAGATGTTTTGGGTGCTTTCCTTCACGCCGGATTTTGCGCCGCCAAAGACGCCGCCTATGCACATGCCAGCGGAGTTGCCGTCGCAGATCATGAGGTCCTCTGCGCTCAAGGCGCGCTCCCTGTCGTCGAGCGACAGGAAGGGGGTGCCTGCGGGCAGTGTTTTGACGATGACTTTTCTGCCGGCTATTTCATCCAGGTCGAAGGCATGCAGGGGTTGTCCGAGTTCGTGGAGGATGAAATTGGTGATATCCACGATGTTGTTGATGGGGCGGACGCCGATGGAGAGCAGGCGGTTTTTGAGCCAGTCCGGCGATTCTGCTATTTTGACGCCGCGGATGGAGACGCCTGTGTAGCGGGGGCAGGCGGTGGTGTTTTCCACGACCACTTCCACGGGCAGGCTGCGCTGGTGGACGGCGAATCCCGACACATCGGGCAGCTTGACGAGGCAGGGTTGGCCGTGCTGGACCTGCAGGGCGGCGGCCAGGTCTCTGGCGACGCCGGCATGGCAGGTGGCGTCGGAGCGGTTGGGGGTGAGGCCGATTTCGTAGATGACGTCTTTTTCCAGCTTGAAGTATTCGCGGGCGCTCATTCCAACGGGAGTGTCCTGCGGGAGCACCAGGATGCCGCTGTGGTCGTCGCCGATGCCGAGTTCATCGGCGGCGCAGATCATACCCTGGGATTCCTCACCGCGGATTTTTCCTTTTTTGAGGGTGAGGGGTTCTCCGCCGAGGGGGTAGAGGGTGGTGCCAACCGTGGCGACGAGGACTTTTTGTCCGGCGGCGACGTTGGGTGCGCCGCAAACGATCTGGAGGGGTTGGCCATCTCCGAGGTCCACGTTGGTGACGCTGAGTTTGTCGGCGTTGGGGTGTTTCCAGCAGGCGGTCACATGGCCTGTGAAGACGCCTTCGAGTCCGCCCTTGATGCTTTCCACTTCCTCCATTCCTTCCACTTCGAGCCCGAGGCTGGTGAGGAGGTTGGAGATTTCATCCGGGGGCAGGTTGATATCGATGTAATTTTTGAGCCAGTTGAGTGAAATCGTCATTATAATAGAGATAAAATAAATATGAATGTCAATTTTTTGCAAAATTAAAAGAATCCCCTCAAAACAAGAGGGTAAAATCAAGGGGCACCTATCTGTCTTAAACGCGCGGGGAATGCGCTGTTCCCTGTTTTGAAAAGGAGGCTATCTCAAATTGTCCGCTTTTGAAATTCGTTCCACCAGTGCCGATTAGCCCTGGTAAAGGGCGTTCGGCCGGCCGAACGCCCTGAAATCGCCCTTCCGCCGCCGTTTGGCTTCGCCAAACGGCGGCGGAAGGGCGATTTCAGGCTTGCGGGGCGCAGCCCTGCAAGCCTTTTACTGGAAGGGTGTGTAGCGCAGCTCCGCGCCCTTTTTTACGAGAGGGTGCCTGGTCGAGGGGGATTTGGAGGCAGGCTCAAGAGCGGTCGGCCGGCGAGCCGTGGTTTTCAGGACAGCCTCCAGGTGCGACAATGAAAAAAGCCGGGTCGAAGCATCCGACCCGGCTTTTTTCATTCAAGAGCTATGTTGTTTCAACTCAAAGCGTCTCGCTGATGACGTCCCTGTAAGTAATCCGCTTGGACCTCCAGTAAGAGGAATCGTTGATCCGCTCGATGACAACGCCGCGGGAAGTGCTGCTGTGGATAATAGTAATATTCCCGTCCTTGTTGTCCAGCACGAGGGCCACGTGAAATACGCGGCTGGAATTCTGGCGCCTGAAGAACACCAGGTCGCCCGGCTTTGCTCCCTTCTTGCTGATTTTGCGGCCCTGCAGCTCCTGGGAGGCAGAGGAACTGGCCATGTCAAGATTGTATTCCTTCATCAAAAACTTGACAAAGCCGGAGCAGTCGAACCCGGTGGACGGGCTCCTGCCGCCAGAGCGATATCTAAGTCCCAGAAATTCCTTGGCATACTCCACAATATCCTGGCGAAGCATCACCTCTTCCACCACCTTCATGGTAGAATGGGCTTCGGCAATTGGACCTTTTGCACCGGAAACCTGAGCGCTGGCATTCAAAGAGAAAAAAAACGAAACAAAGAGAAAAGTGAACAATGTTTTAATCGACCTGGATTCTTGCATAATGGTAATATTAATTTTTGTTTTAACACGCCTAGGTTATCATTATTTCTTGATAACGATACAGACAATATAATGTTCGGGAAAGTGAGATTTAATTAAAAGCAGACATAAAGAACTCGGGCGTGTTCATAGCTTATCTCAACGAAGAACGCAAATCTGAGAAAACAATTCTTAATTAAGAAACTTTTCATGTAAAATTATTTTAAAATTTTCTTTATCTGCCAGAAATTGATAGTTTTTTCTGTATTCCTGTAGGTTTTCCATGGATAATATGGCAGTGTGGACAGCCTCGGACCCGGAAGCCCGGAAAAGCGTTTCCCCGCTGAAATCCACCAACGATGAATCGCCGGCATAGATCAGCCCCTTGCCATCGGTGCCGATGCGGTTCACGCCGGCTACGTAGGACTGGTTCTCTATGGCCCTTGCCGTGAGGAGGTGCTGCCAGTGCAGGCGGCGGGGCTCCGGCCAGTTGGCCAGGTAAAGCAGCAGGTCGTATCCCTCCACATTCCGGCTCCACACCGGGAAGCGCAGGTC
>JBEAYO010000151.1:0-7603 GCA_041159285.1 Bacteroidota bacterium
GGCATCCTGCGGGCCTGCGGCCCGCCAAACGTCCTTTGCGGTAATCAAGCGGCTCTTTAAAATATATTTCAAAACTGCACGGAGTCTTTTGAGACACCTCAGCTCTAATATTCACGTCGCCGGGTGTTGCGCGGGCCTGATATCGTCAAGGCATCTTCTGAGATGATGCGAAGTAATTCTTCTTCTTTCCTGTTAAAAAATAAACTGCCATTGAAATCCCCATCAATGGGAACCTCCATGCTGTCCACCGACGTGGAATCCGACTGGCCATAGCCATAGCGCATCATTTTATCCCGGATGCTTTGAATTCGAAGCTGGCGCTCCTCTTCCGCGATTGAATCAACCGGCAGCATTTCATAATAGCTGATCGAGTCAAGCAGAGATTCATAACCCGGGATAAAATCCGGGCAACCAAAACTACCGGAAGGCATGCCGGTCAATTCCGGGAAATTATGATAGCGCCAATCCTTGAACAAAGAATCGGCATAAATGGCAGTGAGGAATTTTCCGGAAATCGGCAGTGCAGACACCCCGCCCTGCCCGAGCCGGGTACTGCGCCATCGCACCAGCGGTTGCTCAGCCCCGATCCAGGTTCCCGTCACGATATCCGGTGTGAAGCAGAGGAACCAGCCATCGGAGTTGTTGTCAGTGGTCCCGGTCTTGCCCGCAGCAGGATAGCGGAAGTCCGTGATGTAGCGCAGCCGCCCGCCTGTTCCGCCGTCAATCACGGATTGCAGCATGTAGCGCACCATGTCGGCAGTCTGCGGTTTCAGCACCTGGGGAAAGGTGACGGGGTCGGGTGACTCGAATTCGGCGATGGCCTTGCCGTCGGCCGTCTCGATCCGCTTCAGGGCGTGCAGCTGAGGCAGGGTTCCATGATTTGCAAAGACTGAATACAGGCGCACCATCTCAAACAGGGTGGCGTCCACGGAGCCCAGGGCAATTCCTGGTTCCAGGGGCATGTCGGAGGAAATTCCCATCTGTCTGGCCAGCATTCGCACCGAGTCAATGCCCACCTTCAGGATCAGCTGCACAGCCACCGTGTTGACCGACATGCGCAATCCCCCCCGCATGGAGTAGCTGCCGCCATAGACGCCGTCCACATTGCGGGGTGCCCAGTTGTCGAACTCGGGATAGGTGATGAATTCATTTGGAAAGCGCTCGCAGGGCTGGATGCCGTGATCGATGGCCTTGGCATAGACGACGGGTTTGAAGGTGGAGCCCACCTGCCGGAGCGCCTTTACGTGATCGTACTTGAAGTGCTTGAAATTGATGCCACCCACCCAGGCCATTATCTTCCCGCTATGCGGGTCTGCGGCCAGAAAGCCCGTGTTGAGCATCGACAGGTAGTACTTCAGTGAATCGACCGGGGACATGAGCGTGTCCTTGTCCTGGCTCTCCGTGTCCCAGCTGAAGATGGTCATCTTCACCGGCCTGGAGAAGTTGGAGTCTATTTCTGCCTCCGACAAGCCACTTTCTTTGAGTCGCTTGTAGCGCTCCGTGGCCTTCTTCTGGCTCTGCACCAGTTCCTCGCTCCCCCAGGGCACGGCATCGTCATAGCCGTTGAAATGCCTGATGAAGGTTTCCTGGAGGCTCTTCATGTGCTCCTTCACAGCCTGTTCGGCATATTGCTGGGCCTTTGAATTGAGCGTCGTGTAGATTTTCAGGCCATCCGTGTAGAGGTTGTAGGGACGTCCGTCGGGATGGGAGTATTTCCTGAGTTCCTGCTCCAGTTCCAGGCGGAGGTGTTCGCGGAAGTAAGTGGCCATGCCCTCATTGTGGCTCTCCGTGCTGTAGCGCACCACCACGGGAAGCCTCGAGAGCGAGTCTGCCACTTGCTGGCTCAGGTAGTTGTACTTCACCATGCGCTGTAGCACGACATTGCGGCGTTCCTTGGCGCGCAGGGGGTTGCGGACGGGGTTGTAGGCGGTATTGGCCTTGAGCATGCCGATGAGCACTGCTGCCTCCTCTGCCTTTATTTCAAAGGGATTGGTGCTAAAGAAGCGCTGGGTCGCTATTTTTATCCCGAATACATTTTCGCCGAAAGGAACCGTATTGAGGTAGAGGGCCAGGATTTCCTCCTTGTTGTAAACACTTTCCAGGCGGCGGGCGATGATGATTTCCTTGAGTTTTGCCACTGGCAGCGTCAGAAAGCCCAGGCGTTTGCGCGGGTAGAGGTTCTTGGCGAGCTGCTGACTGATGGTGCTGCCGCCTCCGCTGGATTCATCGCCGGCGATAATAGTGCGAAACAGCACGCGCATGGCCGCTTTGAAGTCCACGCCGCCATGCTCGAAAAAGCGGGCGTCCTCCGTGGAGACCAGGGCATTGATGAGATAGGGCGATATGCTGTCCAGTTCAGTGGGAAGTCGGTTCTCTATGAAATATTTTCCCAGCAGGACGCCGTCCTCGGTGTATATTTCGGAGGCTATGTTCTGGTTGAGGTTGCGGAGGTCGGACCGGGAGGGCATTTTTCCGAAGATTCCGAGGAGGATGGCCAGCAGGAAAAGCAGCAGCAATGCAAAGCCGGAACCAAACGCGAGGGAAACCTTGGCCAGAATGGGGCGGCGGGCCTCGAAGGCCCGGTAGCGCGCTACCGCTGCCTGCAACACCGGGGTGCCTTTTTCCCTGACCCAATGCCAGTGTTGCTGCCAGAAATCTTTTGTAAGCACTTTTTTGTAGTCTTTCATCTCTTAGGCGCTAAGAAACTGTTTTAAAAACCCATTGACGGGTATAGAAGGCCATCTTTTGGCGGCATACTGTGGCAAATTTTCAAGCGATAGAAGCCGCTATCCTTTGAAAATTCCACTTCACACGCCACTCAAAATCCGATATTTCCTGACTCGTCAGGGGTTTCAAAACAGTTTCTAAGATTGCAAATGTATGCAATGCAACAGGGTTCGCATCGCATTAAATGTAAAAAAATCTGTAATTTTAACAAATGTTTGGATGCTTTTGGTTCTATGGAGTTGTAGGTCAATCGCTTTTGTATAAAATTACCGGACAAGAGTCCTTGCAGGCAACGCAAGTGACTTCATAAAATAGTTCAAGTTGAAACCATTGGAGTTTCTGCAACATCGCACAACCCGGGAGGAACAGCTGATGCTCGGTCTGTTCCTGGTCTTGCTGCCTTCCGCGCTGCTCATACATCTCGGCCTGATCGCCCTGTATGGCGACGAGGGAATCCGCACCCTTGTGGCCCTGGAGATGGGCATCTCCGGCAACTACTTCACGCCCACCCTTTTCGGGGAATACTACTATAACAAGCCGCCGCTCTACAACTGGATACTGCTGCTGTTTTTCAAGCTCACCGGCCGCAACGACGAGTTCATCGCACGGCTCCCAACCGTCTTTTTCCTGACAGCCTACGCCGCTACCGTCTGGATCGGATTGCGAAAATACCTGCGGGAGCAAGCGGACAAGGAAGCCCTGCGTCACCTGCCGGCACTCGCGGCACTGTCGCTCCTCACCTGTGGCCGCATACTTTTCTGGGATTCCATGCTGGCGCTGATAGACATCTGTTTTTCCTGGCTGATGTACGCCCTGTTCATGGTCGTTTACCGGCAGGGGGAACTAAATCGCTACCGCCGGCTGTTTTTATCGGTTTACGCATTGGCAGCAGCCGGCTTCATGCTAAAGGGCTTGCCAGCCCTTGCCTGTCTGGTCACCGCACTGGCAACCTATTTCACCTGGCAAAAGAAATGGAAGCAACTGTTCTCCGCTGCGCACCTGGCCGGAGCCGGCATTTTCACATTTTTGATAGGAGGGTACTACGCCCTCTACGCTCGCCAGAACGGCCTGGAGGAAATCTGGCCAACCCTTTTCCGGGAATCCGCCAAAAGGACCTTTGTGGAACATGGCGCGGCGGAGACCGTGCTGCACATCTTTTATTTCCCCTTCGAGTTTTTGTATCACTTCCTTCCCTGGTCGGTGCTGGCCGTGTTTTTTTTCATCAAAAAAAGCCGGCGCCTCCTTTGGAAGGACAAGTTCATGACCTGGCACCTGCTGATTTTCCTGACTGCCATCATTCCCTACTGGACCTCTGTGGATGTGCACCCGCGCTATCTTTTTATGCACGTGCCATTGTTTTTTGTTCCCTTTCTTTACCTTTACCTTAAAAGCAGGAATGAAAACGGCCTGGCCGCCCACAGGATTGAAGTGCTGTTTTTGGCAGCCAGCCTGGCCGCATTGGCTGCAGCCTTGTTGTCTCCCCTCTGGAAAGCCGTACAGGGGCTGCCTTTTCTGTTGCTCAAAGCAGCGGCAATCAGTGTCCTGCTGGCCTGGCTCTGCTACCTTCAATGGCGATGGAGAGGCTACAGGCTGCTGCTGTTTGCCCTGGTACTCCTGACGGCAAGAGTGGGATTCAATTGGCTGGTACTTCCCACCCGCCTGGAGGTAGAATGCAGCTCGAAGGTGCGAGCCTCCACTCTCGCCCTTGCGCACAAGTTCAAGCAAGAGCCGATTTTTATCTATAAAAACAGCCTGGGCTTTCAACCGGTCACGGGCTATTATTTTACCCGTGAAACAAATGAAACCCTGCGCATCAAGTACAGAGACTTTGAAAAAGAAGATTTGTGCATCAAGGATTTCTACACCTTCAGTGGCAAGGGCAATACCGTGCTGGACAGCGTCACCGTTCAATGGGAATGCAGGAAGCTTTATTTGGTGAAATGCAGGAATTGACGAACTCCGCACAGGCACTGTGCGAAAAAACAGAACATCACTATGAAATTATCCGTCGTTGTAACCGTCTATAACGAAAAAGAAAACATAAGGCCGCTCATCGGACAAGTCTCGGCTGCCCTGGAGGGAATGGATTATGAAATCATCTACGTGGACGATGGTTCCACCGACGGCACCCTCGCCGAACTCCGTTCCGTTGAAAACAGCCGGCTGCAAATCGTGGAGCTCCGCAAGAACTACGGCCAGAGCCTGGCACTGATGGCCGGCATTGACCAGGCTCGAGGCGAGTACCTCGCCACCATGGACGGCGACCTTCAGAACGACCCTGCGGATATCCCGGCCATGCTCCGGCTCGCAGAGAGCGGCCATTGGGACCTGGTGGCAGGCCTGCGGGCCAAGCGGCAGGACGGGCTCTGGCTGCGAAAGATTCCCAGCCTCATCGCCAACTGGATCATCCGCAATTCCACGGAGGTCAGGATGAAAGACTACGGCTGCGCCTTGAAGGTCTTTCGCAGCGAAATCGCCAAAGACCTTGGTCTCTACGGTGAGCTGCACCGCTTCATCCCCGTGCTGGCCCACCTTGAAGGTGCCCGGATCACACAGGTGGAAGTGCGGCACCACGCGCGAAAGTTCGGAAAATCAAAATACGGGCTGGGGCGCACCTTCAAGGTCGTCAGCGACCTGATGCTCATGCTCTTCTTCAAGCGATACCTGCAAAAGCCCATGCACCTCTTCGGCAATGCCGGTGTGGCAGTGCTGCTCCTTGGCATAGCCATCAACCTCTACCTCGGCGTCTTGAAGCTGATGGGGAACGACATCTGGGGCAAGCCCCTGATCATCCTGGGCCTCATGCTGGTCATCGGCGGCATCCAGCTCATTACGGTCGGTATCGTGGTGGAAATCCAAATGCGGACCTACTTCGAATCTCAAAACAAAAAGCCCTATAAGGTGAGGCGGGTTTACGGGGTTCAAAACGACAGCTCTGCCAGCACGGGCAGGTGATCGCTGGGGAAATGCCGTCCGTCGTTTTGCTGGATGATGTCAAAGGACAGCACCCGGCAGTGGTCGCTGGCGAAGATGTAATCTATGCGCCGGCATTCGGCCCCCTTCACCTTAAAGCCGGTGAAGGTGCAGGGCTTTTCTGCTTTCTTCACCAGCGCGGCGTGAAAACTGTCACTGACCTTCCATTGTGAGGTATCTCCCACCAGCACGTATGGGGCGTCCGTGGGTTGGAAGTTGAAGTCGCCCATCAGGACGAAGGGTGCCGAACCGGCTGTTTCGCGGATTTTCTCGCGGATAAGCTCCATGCTCTTCAGGCGGGCCTGTGTCCCCTGGTGATCGAAATGGGTATTGAAGACGAAGAAAGTGCGCCCGGAGGCCTTTTCCCGGAAATAGCCCCAGGAGCAAATTCGGGTAATGGCAGCGTCCCAACTCTTGCTGCCCGGGATGCCGGGCGTCTCGGAAAGCCAGAAGGTGCCGCTTTTCATCAGATCGTACTTGTCGCTCCGGTAAAACAGGGCGGAGTACTCTCCGGATGTCCTGGCGTCATCGCGGCCCACCCCGTACCAGCGGTAATCTGGCAACAGCTGTTCCAGGTCCTGCATCTGGTTGTGGAGGGCTTCCTGCACGCCGAAGATGTCGGGCTGTTGCTCCAGGATCAGTCCGGCCACTTTCTCCTTCCGGTAGGGCCATTGGTTCGCGCCGTCGGCAGGGGTGTCCAGGCGGATGTTGTAGGTCAGCACCTTCAGTTGCACTGGCTGCTGGGATGAGAGCGACAGCAATGGAAGCAGAAGGACGAGGAGGAGTGGCATGTTGTTGTTATTTTTTATTAAAAAAATTGAAATGAAGCCCCGGATTGATAATTTGCAGTTGCTAAGTTATCAAAAGAAAGAAAAAAACGCATCACATGGTACCAGCCTCTATTCTTGAGTTTCTCGCCTGCCCCTACGAGTTGACGCAGGAGCAAATTGATTTTTACGATAAAAAGAGGTTCATCAAGCTAAAGGACGTGCTGAACGAGGAAACCCTCGACTTCTATTCGGGCCGCATCAGCCGGGTGGTGAGCCGTTTGAACAGCGAGGACCGCCCGCTGGACGAGCGGAGCACCTATGGCAAGGCCTTCTTGCAGATCTTCAACCTTTGGCGGGAAGACGAGGCCGTCAGGGAACTGGTGTTCAGCCGGCGGCTGGCAAAGATCGCCAGCGACCTGATGAAAACCCGGGGTGCCCGGCTCTATCACGACCAGGCGCTTTACAAGGAGCCCGGCGGCGGCATCACGCCCTGGCATGCCGACCAGTTCTACTGGCCGCTGTCTTCCGACAAAACCGTCACTGCCTGGATGCCCCTGCAGGCAACGCCGCTCGAAATGGGCCCCCTGGAATTCAGCGCCGGCAGCCATGTCATCCAGGAAGGCCGGGACCTGGCCATCAGCGATGAGAGTGAGGATTTCCTCCGGCAAAAACTCAGGGTCACAGACTTCGAGCACGTCGTCGAGCCCTTTGAAGCCGGCGAGATCAGCTTTCACTCCGGCTGGGTTTTCCACCGGGCCGGCGCCAACAACACTGCCAGGATGCGGCAGGCCATGACAGTCATCTACATGGACCGCGACATGCGGCTCATGGAGCCCCAGAATGAAAACCAGCGGCACGACTGGAACACCTGGTGTCCCGGCGCCACTGTCGGGGATATCATCAATTCCCCCATCAACCCGGTGCTGTTTTCTTATTAGGCTTGTTTGCCCTGTGTGGCCCAGCCTTCGGAAAGGGTGCCGGCGGGGCTGTGGCCCGCCGAGCACCCTTTTTGAAAATGAGGCTGTCTCAAAAGACCCCGCACTTATGAAATTCATTCCGCTGGTGCCGATTGACCCCCGGAAAGGGCATTCTGCCGGCCTGCAGCCGGCAGAATGCCCTAAAATCATTTTAGG
>JBEAYO010000152.1:0-7503 GCA_041159285.1 Bacteroidota bacterium
CCTCCACCACTGTGCTTGTCTGTTGGTCTCCCCTTGTCAGGCGCAGGGTGTAAGTGCCGGGAGGCACCTTGTGACCCCGGTAACTGCTCTCGATGTAAACATCCGGCACACCGGGTGCCGTGGCGTGGCGCAAATCCCAGACGAAGCGGTTCAGTCCCTTGTTGGTGGAGAGTACCGGCTCCGCCGGCGGACCGCCGTCGTAACTGCGGAAAGTGCTGTCCCGCTGGCTGCTGAAACTGCGGATCAGGCGGCCCCGCGCATCCAGCACCTCCAGGCTGAGCGCCTGCTTCAAGGTATCCTCCGGCAGGTGGTAGTAGATGACTGCCCCCGTGGCCGGGTTGACGCCCCGGGTGGGATGGGCACCGCTGAAATCGGCAGTGCTGCGATCCATCTCGCTCCGGCCATTGACCAGCATGGCTGATTCGGGCTGGTAAATGTAGAGGTCGCCAGCTCCTGGCCGGTACTGGCGCAGCAGGGCCAGATCGTCCAGTATCCAAAAAGAGCGGCCGGATGTCGCAGCTATCAAATCGCCCTGGTGTACCCGCAGGTCGGTGATGGGCGTGACGGGCAGGTTGAGTTGGAACGGGGACCAGGACTTGCCGCCGTCCCAGGACAAATACAAGCCGGTTTCCGTGCCGGCAAAAAGCAGGTCGCGGCGCACCTCATCCTCGCGCACCACCCTGGTAAAGGCGCCCTTTGGAATGCCACCGCTGATGTTGGTCCAGGTCTGGCCGTAGTCGGTTGACTTATACAAGCCAGGGGTATGGTCGTTGAATTTGTAGCGCGTGGTGGCAATGTACACCGTTGCCGGATCATGCGGCGACACCTCGACAGCATTGATCAGGCATTCGGGCAGGCCAGCCGGGGTGACGTTCTTCCAGCTGGCGCCGCCGTCCCGGGTGAGGTGCAGCAGACCGTCATCGCTGCCCGCCCAGATGACCCCTTTCTCATGGGGCGACTCCAGGACGTAGCTCAGCGTGCCGTAATTTTCAGCCCCCACCGCCTCGTTGGTGTAGGGACCGCCGCCCTTGCCCTGCTTCTCTTTCTCATTGCGCGTCAGGTCGGGAGAGACTTCCTCCCAGGTCAGGCCCATGTCCCGCGTGCGCAACAGGTACTGTGCGCCGTGGTAGTAGGTGCCTGGCTCGTGCCTGGACCAGATGATGGGGGCATTCCAGTTGAAGCGGTATTTCATGTCCCTGGCATCACGGGCGAGGTATTGGATAGGGGCGGCCATGATGTTGGTGGCTGCCCTGGCCCTGGTGTCGAGTGCTTCGATGGTGCCCAGGTAACTGCCGCCCAGCACAACTCGCGGATCGTCGGGGTCGAAGGCCAGGAAGGCGCTCTCGCCGCCGGCAGAGTAGGTCCAGCTTTCCTCGGTGATGCCGCTGCTGCCCGGCTCGCGGCTGGCAATGACCAGGGAGCTGTTGTCCTGCTGCCCGGCATAGATGCGGTAGGGAAAGGCATTGTCCACATTGATGCGGTAGAACTGGGCGGTGGGCATGTTGCTTTGGGAGGAAAAAGTGCGTCCGCCGTTGATAGAGATTCCCACCCCGCCATCATCGGCGATGGCAATGTTTTTCGCGTTCCTGGGGTTGATCCATAGGTCGTGGTAATCGCCATGAGGACCTTCCACGTCTTCCCAGGTCTTGCCGCCGTCCAGGGAGCGGAGAGCCGGGGCACTGAGGACATAGACCGTGAGTTCGTTCTGCGGATCGGCAAAAACCTCCGTGTAGTACCAGGCGCGCTGGATCAGCCGGTGGTCGCCGGAGACGCGCGACCAGCTGGCACCAGCGTCGGTGGAAACGAAGAGCCCGCCCAGTTCCTGCCAGGAGTCGCTTTCGATGATGGCATAAACGCGATTGGAGTTGGCCCGGCTGACGGAAATACCCATTTTCCCCAGGTCCTTGGGCAGTCCGTTGTGGATTTTTTCCCAGGTCTGGCCGCCGTTTGTTGACTTGTAAAGTCCGCTGCCCGGGCCTCCGCTGATGACTTTCCAGGGCAGGCGGCCGTGTTCCCACATCGCGGCATAAAGTATGTGCGGGTTGTTCATATCCATGGACAACTCGGCACAGCCGGTTTTTTCGTCCACATAGAGCACTTTGGTCCAGTTCCTGCCGCCGTCAACGGACCTGAAGATGCCGCGCTCCGGTGAGTTTCCATAGAGGGGGCCCTGGGCAGCCACGAAAACGATGTCGGGATTTTGGGGGTGGATGGCGATGCGGGAGATATGCTGGGTGCCTTCCAGTCCCGTCTTTTGCCAGGTTTTCCCGGCATCAGTGGATTTATAGACGCCGTCTCCGTGGTGGGTCATGACGCCGCGCACGGCGTGTTCGCCCATGCCGACATAGACGATGTTGGGGTTGCTTTCAGCCACGGCTACGGCGCCGACCGAGCCGGTGGCAAAATAGCCATCCGAGATGTTTTTCCAGTTGTTGCCCAGGTCGTCTGTTTTCCAGAGCCCGCCGCCGGTGGTGCCCATGTAGTAGGTTCCCACATCGCCCGTCACGCCGCTGACGGCGACGGAACGCCCACCCCGGAAGGGGCCTATGCTGCGCCATTTCATCGGCTGGAAACGGGTGTTGAGGTCGGCGGATGCCGGGGCAGCCGGGGCACTGGTCTTGTTGTTTTTCTGGGCGCTGACGGCCAGGTGGGCGGTGAGTGCCAGGAGCAGTAGCAGGTGTGTTCTTTTCATTGGTGTGATGATTGATGTTTTACTTGAAATTAAAGGCGGTAATGCTATAACCTTTCTCAAGACCATCCAAAGATAAAAATAACCCGCGCTATTTCATCAATGTGACATCTCCCTTTTCCTGTATCACCTCCCCGTCAATGAACTCCAACTCAGCCCACCATACGAACACACCCGGCTGCAGGGGCTTGCCCCTGAAACTGCCATCCCAACCCAGGGAGGGCTCGTTCGGCGAGAAGTCCGCGCGCTCGAACACCAGCTCTCCCCAGCGGGAAAAAATCTTTAAATCCCGTATCTTCCACAGCGCCCGCCCCCCGAAAACCGTCAGAAAGTCATTGATCCCGTCGCCGTTGGGGGAAAAAGCGCTCGGGACGTAAAAGTCCCGCACCGGAATCACGCGCAACAGCAGGCTGTCAGTGGCCGTGCAGCCATCGGCCGAGGTCACGGTCAGCAAATACTGGGTCGTTGCGACAGGGGAGGCCAAAGGCTCCAGGCAATCCGTGCAGGACAAGCCGCTGGCAGGGGTCCAGACAAGCGATTGCGGCACCAGGTTCAGGGCCACCTGCAGGAGCTGGGAGTTGCCCAACAGCAGACTGATCTCATCACCCAGTTCCAGGTAGGGGATGTCGATGCCCTCCAGGTATCCCGTCGTGTCCGCCTTGCAGCCGTTCGCATCCTGAACGGTCAGGGTGTGATTGCCGGCCGTCAGTCCTGTATAAACGCTGTCGCTGGTAAAAACACCGCCGTCCAGCGAAAAAACGTAGGGTCCCACGCCCCCGGCAGCTCCCACCACCGCAGCACTGCCGCTATCGTACCCCTCGCAGCCCGGTGATTGAAACAAGGCCGTGAGCCCGAGAGCCGCCGGCTCGCCAAGTGCTGTCTCAAAAGTAGCCGTGCAACCCAGGGAGTCGGTGACTGTAAGCGCATAATTTCCGGCAGCCAGGCCGCTGATGCTCGCCCCCGTGGCCCCATTGCTCCAAAGGTAGGAATAACCCGGCGTCCCCCCCTCGGGCAGCGCCGTCAAAACCCCGTTCTGGCCACCCCGGCAGGCCACCTCGTACCCGTTGTAGTCGGAGCTGCCCCAGGCAACAGAAATGGGCAAGGGCTCTGAAATCACGGACGTCAGCACCACGTCGTTGCCAAAGGTGTCTTTGACTGTGACCAGGTAGGTGCCGGGTGGAAGGCCGGAAATGGTCTCCGGCAAATTGAGGGCTGGCAAATCGCCGCTGCCGGAGGGATTGCCGCCGAGCCGCTCCCAGGTATAGCTGAAGGGAGGCGTGCCGTTAAGCACCGAAAAAGTCAGTTCTCCGGTTTCATCGCCGTGGCAAAATACCGCCTGTATCGCCGTGTTGCCGGTGATTTCGCAAACGATGGCGTTCAGTGTGAGGTGGATGACGCTGTCGCAGCCGTTGTAGGAGGTCTGCAATTCCTGGTACTGCCCCGGCGGAAAGTACCAGCTGTCGCCAACGTACAGGCTGTCGGTGTCACATATATAGGCGGCGATGTCGGACGTGACCTCCGGCAAAACACCGAGGCTAACATTGATCGTGCTGTCGCAACCCTGGAAAGAGGTCAGCAAAAAGGTGTAATCGCCCGGGTCGCAAAGAAGGGTGTCGGCCACCTCGAAGCAGTCTCCCTGACATATCGCCTGACTGATGCTGGTATCCACCGGTGGATGTACTTCCACCAGAATGCAGGAAGGGGTGGCTGTGTCGCAGACATTGAACGCCGTGGCGCAAACCTGGTGCAGTCCCGCATCCGGAAAGGCAATTTCCACGGAAGTACCCTCGCCGGCAAATACGCCATCCAGGGTCCAGTGATAAAAATTAGCCCCCGTGATGGCGGGGATGGAAAAATCAGCGGTGTCAAACTGGCAGATTTCTACGGGGCCCGCGATGGGAGCTACAGGCGGCAAGGGCGGCACCTCAGTCGTCCCTTCGGTTACGCTGATGATGTAATTGCAGACGTCGTTGTTGTTTCCGTCCATCACGAAGTAATAATACTGACCGACGACCAGGGACTCCGTATTGGTAAACACCCCTGTTTCACCCTGCAGTATTTCGCCGTCGCAGTTGGATACAAGGTTGAAATTCAAACAATTAAAGGATTCGTAAATGCCCACTTCCAACCCGCTTCCGTTGTTGCAGTTCGTTGGCTTCACCGTGATGGTCAGGTCGGGGCTGCCGGCGATGAAGGCGATCCACTGCATGTGATGGGCCGTGGAGGTACAGAATCCGGGCGGAAACTGCCCCTGCTCCGGATCGCTGTTGATGCCGGTGTAGCCGTCTATGTCGCAGATGACACAGGCGGTAGCACAAATGGAACTCATGTCGGGATCAGGGCCACAGGGGGTCGGCTGTGAAAAGCCGGCGGTGGCAATGCCTGCCACAAGCAACAGCATCATGGCAACCTGGAGAAGCTGACCGCGGGCAGGATGGCAGAAGGAGCGTACAGGTGTTGGCAGGCGTTGGCTTCTAGTAATCATATAAAGTTGGTGTTTCTTGCTCGCTGCTTTTGCCAGTCTGGAGCAAACAATAAAGGTGCGGCAATCAGCCTCCGGGTTGCTGAGGCTTGTTAAAAACCCGTTCACTTGATATTTCTCAGCGCCGCCTTGGCCGCTTCGAAACCGCCGTCCAGGCTGAGGGTGTTCTTGTAATCCGAACGGGCCTGCTCCTTGTTGCCCATTTTCTCCGCTGCAAGCCCCCGGTGGTAGTAAGCCCCGGCCAGCGAGGGGTCGAACTTGATGGCCAGGTCAAAGCTCTGGTAGGCTTGCTGCAAGGAGTCCATATCGAGGAAAATGAGTCCCATGTTGTAGTAGCCGTCCACATACTGCGGATTGATGCCATTGATCTTGCGGTACAGGCGGATGGCCCCGTTCAGGTCGTCTTTTTTGTTGGATAAAAAATAGGCCTTTGCATGGAGGGCGTCAATACTGTTGGAATCCACCCGAAGGGCGTTGTCAAAGTACTTCTCCGCCTGGGGAGAGCCCTTGTCGGCCAGCAGGGTACCCAGTTTAATCCAGGCATCGATCAGGTCGGGGTCCTGCTCCACGGCTGACTGGTAGGCGTTCATCGCCTCGTCCTTGCGGCCCATGTCGAAGAATACGTTGCCGAACATGAAGAACATTTCGGGATTGAGGGGTTCCAGGGACCGGATGCGCTCGAGGGTGAGCAGGGCCGGCTGGTGCTGTTTCAATATCAGCTGGAACTCCGCCAGTTTCAGCAAGGTGGGGATGCGCTTGGGAAAAAGGGAGGCGGCCTTTTCCATGGTGTAGAGCGCCTTCCTGGATTTGTAATAGTCCAGGTAGATGTCCGCCAGGGTATGGAAGTACTCGACCTTGGAGGAGTCCAGTTCGATGGCCTTCTCGATGTCGGCAATGGCTTCGTCGAAGTTCTCGTTTTCATACCAGAGATAGCCCCTGGCTGCGTACAAACCGGACTTATTGCCCTCGCCTTGTTCGATTTGCCGGCTCAGGTCAGCGATGGCGGTATTGGGTGGCGGGGTGGCTTCAGTACCGGCGGGAGACTGCGCTTCCTGGTTTTTATCGCTGCTGCAACCCGGTGCCGTTGCCAGAAGCGTTGTGGCCAGGAGGAAATACAAGATACCATTACAGGGTGACATAATAGATGAATGTTTTTACTTTTAAGAAGTTTTTGGCAAGCAAAAAGCCCTGCTGAGTGCGTCAACAGGGCTTTTCACTACGGGATGTGTTCACGGCGGTCAGAGGATCTGCTGGCGGCATTCCTGTGCCGGCGGCAGGATATTGGCCGGGACATCAAGGCCTTGGAGACCGCTTGCTGATGCGCACCGTTTTGACAACGCGGTTATTATCTCCCAACATGCTGACCATGTAGATGCCGTCAGGCAATTCGGAAATGTCGTACTTACCGCCCATGGAGGCCCGGAAGGACTTGACGCGTTTGCCCAGCACGTTGGTGACGTAAATATGTTTTATAAAATTATTTCGCGTAAGTGTAAAGTAGTCGGACGTCGGATTGGGATAAACGCGCAGGCTGAGCCGGTCCCGCTCCGAGACGGACACTTCCGGGCTGATGCAGATGTTGACGTCCACGGAAGTGATGGGCTCGTCCAGGTTGGCGCTGACCACATGGCTGAGGTTGATCCTGAGTTTGCAGCATCCCGCCACCGTGTTGGGGATGACGTGGATGTCGAGGATGGTGCTGTCGCCGGGGGGCAGGGGCACAGGCGCAAACAGGCCTCCTCCGAAGATGACGTTCGAGGAGGTGTTGGAGGAATAGCAGGCTGTGTCGTCGCAAATCCTGTACTTCCACTGCGCGGGGCAATCGGGGCCGATGATTTCGCGCATCCAGCGCAGGTTGACGGTGTCGTCGGAGGTGTTGATCACCCAGGCGTGGGCGATGGGTTCGGAGAACTCATACGTCAGGTCTGTCTGCAGGTTGTAGTCCAGATTCTCCGGAGACACCTCCAGCGTGAACTGGGCCTGCAGCTGCTGCAAGCTGAAAAAAGTGAGGATTAATAGTAATAATTGTTTCATATATTCTTCAATTCCTGGTGTTATTGACGCACAAAGATATTGGATTTATTGTTTGAAGGGCGCCTTATGGCTTGCAATTTAAGGGCTTTCTGATAAAAAAACAAAGCAGCCTGCCAGGCTGCCCGCAGATTGCGGCACCATACCGGTTTTTTAACTTTTTTTAACAGTTGTGGCCCTGGAATTGTTCAGGAGGATGAGGTCCAGACGCTGAAAGGCATCCCAGCCCCGGCGAGAGTAAAAAATGAATCCCCTCAGGGTTAAAGGAATTCGGCAGTTGCCCTTTGCCTCCCGGAAAGGG
>JBEAYO010000153.1:0-7472 GCA_041159285.1 Bacteroidota bacterium
AGGGTATTTCAATTACCTTTAGCAATCCATCAATTGCAATTTTTTTCTGCCGGAAAAGCCAGCCGGCAATCCATGCGTTCTACGAAACCGAAAACCAGCAAAATCAACCGGTTCTCTTATGAAATATGCTCTACTTTTAACGCAAATCATAGTCTTTTCAGTCAGTCAACTTGCCGTTGGCCAGAACTATCTCATGACAGCTTCCCTGACCAGTGTCAATGACTGCAGTGGTTTCTTCATGGACAGTGGAGGAGGATCCGCCAATTACGGCCCCAATCAGAGTTTCACGACCACTATCTGCCCTGACATGTCCACCGGAACACATGTCCAACTGGTTTTCAACGGAACACAACTGGGAGCCGGAGACGACCTTTGCTTCTTCGATGGAAATTCCACCTCAGCCCCTGCGCTGGCCTGTGCCTCTGACTTCGACGGTGCGGCTGCATTCATCATCCAGGCCACGGCTGTCAATACCTCCGGTTGCCTCACTGTCACCTTTACCTCGGACGGCACAGACCAACAGGCAGGCTGGAGCGCCGACATCAACTGCGTGGCCGCCTGCCAGACCATCATCGCCGAACTTAGCCAAACAACCCCGGCTGTGGAGCCGGCAGACACCGGCTGGATTGACATCTGCCCGGGCGAACGGGTCTTCTTCTGGGGAAAGGGACAATACCCTCAGAACGGACAGGTTTACAACCATTCCGACCTCACCTGTGACTTTGAATGGGACTTCGGAGACGGCACCTTCACCTTTGGGCCCAACGTCTCACATGTCTTCTCCGAGCCCGGCGGATACATCGTCCAATTGAAAATCACGGATCAATTGGGTTGCACCAATAACAACTTCATCAGCCAGCGGGTGCGCGTGGCACCCAAGCCCCAGTTCTCCACCGGCGACTGGCCCGACGAGATCTGCGCAGGGGATACCCTCCAGCTGAATGCCATGCTAGACACCTTGGACGACCTCCACACCGTCGGCGTGCTGCAAGGCGTAGAAGGGTTTCAAACGGGCGGCATACGTTCCGATTCCCTGCCGCTTCCCGACGGAGATGGAACTTCCTACACCACCAGCATTTCTCTGACCGGCTTCAGCCCGGGACAGACGCTGAGCAACCTGGACGACTTATTGGGTATCTTCGTCAACATGGAGCACTCCTGGATGAGAGACCTCCAGATCAAGCTGACTTGTCCCAACGGACAGAGCATCGTCCTGCACAACCACCCCGGTCAAGTGGGGGGGCAGGTCTTCCTGGGAGACCCCTACGAGGCTGATGAAGGCTCCCCTGCCCCGATTCCAGGCATCGGGTACGAATATGGCTGGTCATCAGATCCGGATTTCAATTTCACCTGGATAGGATACGCCAATGCTTTCAGTCCAGGAACGCTGCCAGCGGGGACTTACCAACCTTTTCAGCCGCTGACCAACCTGCTGGGCTGCCCCCTCAACGGCGACTGGACTATTGAAGTCACCGACCTCTGGGCGATTGACAACGGCTACATTTTTTCCTGGTCCATTGAATTTGACCAGGAACTTTATCCCAGCATCGAGGTATTCTCCCCTGCCATCACTTCCTGGGGCTGGGTCCAACACCCATCGATATTCTTTTACTCTGCCGACTCCATCTCAGCTTCCCCTCAAAACGCGGGCGAAATAGCCTACACCTTTGCCGTGGAAGACGAGTTCGGCTGTAGCTGGGATACCTCCCTGAACATCCAGGTACTGCCCTTCACACACCCGGATTGCCGAAATTGCGACGACCTCGTGAATCCCGAGCCGGACACAACCGTCTGCCAGGGCCAACCGGTCAGCCTGGATGTGAGCGTCCCCATTGTCTCACCCCTGCCCGTCACCTTTGAATCCTATGACGACTATCCCATAGGTGCGGCCAATCACCCGCCCTCCAATCCCTATAATTCCGTCATCCAGGTGAATTCCTTGTTCCCCAATATCATCACCAATCCGGCAACCACCATCGTCTCGGTTTGCCTGGACCTTGAAACAGATTTCGTGGGTGACATCAAGCTTGCACTGGTTTCACCCAATAACCAGGTCCTGCAGCTTGTCAACGGCATAGGTGGCGGCAACGACAACTTCACCCAGACCTGCTTCACGCCTACGTCCACTGTACCCATCTCTGCCGGCGTTGCTCCCTACACAGGAAACTTCTCGCCACAAGGAAGCTGGACCGCGCTCAACAACGCCCCTGTGAACGGGAACTGGAAGCTGAGGGTCACAGACGCCTTCGGAATCAACAGCTACGGCAATCTAAACTGGTGGAGCATCACCTTTAATTCCCAGCACACAGCGAGCTACACCTGGACGCCTTTCAACAGTCTTTCCTGCGGCAACTGCCCCAACCCGGTTGCAACGCCCGGCGTCACTACCAATTACGTGGTTACTGGCACCGACAACTATGGATGTTCCACAAAAGACACCGTAAATATTTCGGTGCTCAACAGCTTCACAGCACCGGCCGTGAATATCGCTTACTTTTCATCTGGCACCTGCCAGGTATCCTGGAATGACATCAGCCCGGGATTGAATTACGAGGTGAATATCAACGGCAGCGGATGGGTTCCGTCCAACAACGGCAACTTATCCCACCTGGTATATGGACTTGAAAACGGGGATGTGGTCAATGCACAGGTGCGAACGATCGTCATTGACGGCAGCTGCCAGACAGGCATCGGGAATGCCAGTTTCACTTACCTGTTTTGCCCGATAACCGCCAGCTTCCTCAATCCTGCTCCCTATTCTGTCACCTGTTTCAACCTCTGCGACGAAACAGTGCAGCTGGGCGTCTCCAATGCGGAGCCGCCCTTCAATTTCAACATCTACGACCTGACAAGCGGAGCCCAGTACAGCCAGTCTGACGGCAATCTGCAGGGGCTATGCCCGGGCAACTACCAGGTAATCGTCTCTGATGTCAGCGGATGCCAGGATACCGTCTTCTTCTCAGTCGGCAGCCCACCGGCCATCCAGATCAACGCCAGCCAGACTTCACTGGTTTCCTGCAGCGGAAGCGCGGACGGTTGTGCAACGGTAAGCGCCACCGGCGGAACAGGTAGTTTCACCTACTTGTGGAACAACGTCAACATGTCAACCGGCCCCAGCATCTGCACCTTGCCGGAAGGCCCCATCTCCGTGACAGCCTTCGATCAGAGCAACTGTCCGGCGACCGACACGGTGGTCATTGCTTCCAATCCTCCGATAACAGTTTCCTTCACCAATGCACCAGTCTCCTGCAAAGGCGGATCAGATGGCAGCATCAGCATACAGGTAGGCGGCGGCTCTGGCAACTACACCTTCCAATGGAGCAATGGCACCATCGGAAATCAATTGACACTGAACGGCTTGTCCGCTGGAAATTACGGAGTTACCATCACCGATGCCAGTCTTTGCCAGGCATTGGCAAGTACCACCGTCACTGAACCTGTCAGCAGCCCGGCCGTGATGCTGGAGCAGACGCTGATTGGCTGCTTCGGGAGCAACAACAGCCAGGCCGGGGCATCGGCAATGGGTGGCACCCCACCCTACTCATATTCCTGGTCGCCCGGCAACCAAAACCAGGCCACAGCCAACAACCTCGCTCCAGGCAATTACCTGGTCGTGGTCACCGACTCAGAAGGTTGCACTGCCACTGGCCCCATCTCCATCCAGGAATGGCCTGCATATGACATCATCATCTCGGCCTTGCCGCCTTCTTGCCACAATGCCTCGGATGCTGCGCTCAGCATGGTAGTACTGGGCGGAGGCGATGGCTCCTACACTTATCAATGGAACACGGGCAGCACGGAGGACTTCCTCTCAAACCTGACTGGCGGGATGACATATACGGTTACAGTGACCGACGGCCAGGGTTGCACCGCCTCTCAATCCAGGACCATCGACAATCCGCCTCCCATGGCGGCAAGTGCCAGTTCCACAGATGCCGAATGCTACGGAGAGGGAAGTGGCCAGGCCACTGTTGTCAGCGTGCTGAATGCCGCAGGGAACCTCATTTACAACTGGGGACCTGCCGCAAACAACCAATCCGGACAGACCGCCACAGGGCTCAATGCAGGGACATATCAGGTCACCGTGACTGATGCAAATGGCTGCACTGCCGTTGCCGGAACCACAGTGGGTCAACCCACGGCAATCAGCCCCAGCTACTATGTCATCAACAACTCCTGCTATGGATACCAGGATGGCAGCATAGACCTTTCCATTACCGGCGGAACACCGGCCTACACCATTGCCTGGTCCACCGGTGCCACCACTACCAAGGTGGACAATCTTTTTTCAGGCTGGTACCAGGTCACCATTACCGACGGAAAAAATTGCACCCTTGAGGATTCAGTGCTGGTGGACACTCCTGAACCCGTCAATGCAGACCCGGCGGTCAAAGATGTTTCCTGCTATGACGGAAGGGACGGTTCCATCACCATGACTACACTCGGAGGCACGCCTCCCTACCAGTACAGCCTTGATGGAAACAGCTATTTCTCGAGCAGCACGCTCATTGCCCTCGAAGCCGGGGAATACCAAGTCTTCATCCGCGATGCCAAAGGCTGCATCTACAAAACCTCGGCAGCAGTCGGGCAACCTCAGCCATTGCTAACTGAGATCCTCGTATGGGGACTTCCGGAGGATGAATTTATCATGAACTACGGCGACAGCATACCGCTGACGAGTCTGGTTGAGAATGCATCAGGAACAGTGGAGTACATCTGGGAAGCCTCCTATTGCGGCACCCTGTTCCAGGATGGCACCTCGGACTGCGACCAGACGCATTATAGCAGCTCCGTTTGGGCGAAGCCTTCATATTCTGTAGATTATTTCCTGACAGTGATTGATGAAAAAGGCTGTGAGGCGAAGGATATGGTTCAATTCCATGTTAAAAAAGAAAGAAATGTGCAGGTACCTACAGGCTTTTCCCCAAACAGCGATGGCAACAATGACCTCTTGTCGGTCCATGGCAAGGCAGGCACCCTGATCAAATCCTTCAGCGTCTTCGACCGCTGGGGAGAGCTGCTGTTTGAAGATACAGACATTCCCGTCAATGACACATCGAGGGGTTGGGACGGAACGTTCCGTTCAAAGGAAATGCCGGGCGGAATTTATGTGTGGTACATAGAAGCCTTGTATCCCGACGGGATGAAGGATTTTTACAAGGGCGAGACCACGCTTTTGCGCTAAGAGCAGGTCTGAAATTTAGGTTGATTAAATCATTTACCTTTTATTTGTAAAAAAAAGAGTCCAGCTATGAAATTAAAGTTCACCCTGTTGTTTCTGCTTTTCGGATGCCTGAGCCTTCAGGCACAGGATCCACAGTTTGTCCAGTTTTATGCAGCACCCTTGCAACTAAATCCCGCCATGACAGGAGTTCACCCTGGCAAATGGAGAGCGAGCGCCAATTACCGCGAGCAGTGGAACAGCATACTGGACACCCGTCCGTTCAGAACCATTTCATCCAGTTTTGATTCAAAAAGCAGGATTGGGCGAGGAGACTTCTTTGCTTACGGAGTCACCTTGCTTAGCGACCAGGCTGGCAAGTCCGAATACACCAGGAACACGGCGGATCTGAGTCTGTCTTACATGAAGCAACTGGACGGAAGCAGGTACCGCCGGTACGACCAATACCTGATTGGCGGCCTCCAGGCAGGTCTGGGCCAGCACAGCATCAACCAGAACAACTTATGGTTCAGCTCCCAGTTCAACCTCAGCAACGAACAGGTGGACCGCAGCATTGACAGCGGGGAGTCTATCGTTGATCAGAGCAATATGTATTGGAACCTGAATGCCGGCCTCGTCTGGTATGCAGTTTTTGACGACAACCAAAGCCTGTATGTAGGTGGCGCATTCCATCACCTGAATGCACCGAGGGTATCCTTTATCGCAGACGGCGAAGAAACCCTCAACCGGAAATGGGTGGTGCATGC
Source organism: Bacteroidota bacterium (assembly GCA_041159285.1). Lineage (GTDB taxonomy): Bacteria > Bacteroidota > Bacteroidia > Chitinophagales > Saprospiraceae > UBA6168. Next base: position 5,929 of record JBEAYO010000153.1, read on the forward strand.
TGGCGGAGAGCTGCCCGTCAACCGGCAGCTCAGCATACTGCCGGCCATCGCCGTCATCGGACAAGGTCCCAGTATGCTCACCATGGCGGGTGCCAACCTGAGATATACCAACAGGGACTGGAAGGAAGTCGCCATCCGGGCGGGTGCCTGGGGTCACCTGGTCAACGATGTTTCAGGCAAGGTGGCCAACCCGGCGGTCACTTTTACCGCGATTCTTGAAATCGAACGACTCAACATAGGCGTCAGCTATGACATCGGGGCCAATAAGCTGGCGGCTCCAACCAATGGACGAGGTGCGCTGGAACTGTCCGTGATTTATTATCACCCGGCCAGCCGCAGGGAAAAAGTCAATTGTCCGAAGTTATGACCCCCCTTTATTCCCCTGTAAAAACCGGTGCCCGTTTTCCCAGGAAAGCCGCAAGGCCTTCCTTGTAGTCGCGTGATGCCCCGGCCTCAGCCTGGCACCTATCCTCCTCAGCCAGTTGGGCAGCCAAAGGATTGTCCATGCTGGCCTGAAGCAGCTGTTTGGTCAGTGCCAGGGCTTTCGTGGGCATTTGCGCCAGGACCTGAGCCAAGGCCATGGCGGAGGCTTGAAACTCGGCATCGGGATATACCTTGTAGATCATTCCTATTCTCTCGGCTTCTTCCGCCGACACCCTGTCGCCCAGCATCATCAGGGCGGCAGCTTTCTGCATACCCACCAATCTTGGCAGGAAGAAGGTTCCTCCACTGTCTGGCACGAGTCCTATCTTGCTGAATGCCTGGATGAAAGAAGCGGACGCGGTTGCCACCACGATGTCGCATGCCAGTGCGATGTTGGCCCCAGCGCCTGCTGCCACTCCGTTAACCGCAGCGACCACGGGTTTCGGCAGTGAGGTGATGCGGCTGATGATGGGATTGTAGTGCTCTCCCAGGATGGTCCTGAAGCTCGGAGCGGCTGACGGGTCTTTGATTTCCTGCAGGTCCTGACCGGCGCAGAAGGCCTTGCCACTGCCAGTCAAGAGAACAGACCTGACCGAGGCATTTTCAGCACAGTTATCCAGGGCTTGCTGCAGCTCGAGGGCCATTTCGCGGTTGAATGCGTTATAAACTGAGGGTCGGTTAAGGGTCAGGACAGCAATTTGGCCCTGCAGGTCAAACATGACGTGTTGCATGATGCTTATTTTTTAGAAGAATTCATTTTGGAATCCACCTTATCGGAGATTGATGCAAAATAGCCTATTTTATACAAATCAAACAAGGCCAGGGAGGGGGAATTGGACAAGAGATTGCGAATCAGGGCAGGACGGGTTGCTGAAAAAAACAGTTTTAGCAGGAGCGAAAGGCGGGTGAACCGGCACCATTTCCAAAGTTTGAGCAGCCGGGTTTGAGCCTGCAAGTCAATCCTTTGCAGGATTTTCAGGTTGTCCAGCCCCTGGCGGGTTTTTTCCAGGAACACCTCCGCGTTTTCAAGGCCGATGTGCTCCAGGGGATTGTCGATGTGGATGACGGGAACCCCCTTTTTTTTAAGTTCGAGTCCGAACAAGGTGTCTTCATGGCCGTAG
>JBEAYO010000154.1:0-7407 GCA_041159285.1 Bacteroidota bacterium
CCCAGGGGACTTTTTACACCCCCCCTTTCCGGAAGACAAGCAGAATCGAATGAATTTTAATTGCTTTTGTCTATAAAGAACATTATTCAAACATCCGAGCCTGGAGATAGTTGGACGGACTGTGTTTTTCCGACTTTCTGCGGGCGACAAATCAGCCCGGAGAATCGTCTCGTTTTTTATTTGCACATTTGCAGGAAAATCTGCAACCCCATTCCACCTTAATCAACGCAACCATGGAGCAAACAACAAAACGCACCGAAATCAGCCAACTGGGAGAATTCGGCCTGATTGAACACCTGACAAAAAACTTTGTCATCCACAACAGCAGCACCCTCAAAGGCGTGGGCGATGACGCCGCCGTCATCGACAACAGCTCCTCCCTCACCATCGTCTCCACCGACATGCTCGTCGAAGGCATCCACTTCGACCTCATGTACTTCCCCCTGAAACACCTCGGCTACAAATCCGTCGTCGTCAACCTCTCCGACATCTGCGCCATGAACGCCTGGCCTAAACAGGTCACTGTCTGCATCGGCATCTCCAACCGCTTCAGCGTGGAGGCGCTCGACGAACTGTACGAAGGCATCCGCCTGGCCTGCGACCACTACGGCGTGGACCTCGTGGGGGGTGACACCACTTCCTCCCAAAAGGGCCTCATCATCAGCGTCACCGCCATCGGACAGGGCGAAAAGGACAAGATCGCCTACCGCAGCGGTGCCAGACCCGGCGACCTGCTCTGCATCACCGGCGACGTGGGAGCCTCCTATCTCGGGCTTCAGCTGCTGGAACGCGAAAAGCAAATCTACCTCTCCAACCCCGATATCCAGCCTGACCTGGAGGAACAGCAATACATCATCGGCCGCTTCCTGAAGCCGGAGGCGCGCAAGGACATGGTGGAAATCCTGCAGCAGGCAGGCATCATCCCAACGTCCATGATTGACGTCTCCGACGGCATCTCCTCCGACCTGATGCACATTTGCAAGGCCTCCGGCGTGGGTGCCATCGTGGAGGAAGCCGGCATTCCCATCCACAACGACACGAAGATGATGGCCCTGAAATTCAAGCTGGACCCGCTGGTCTGTGCCCTGAATGGCGGCGAGGACTATGAGCTTTTATTTACCATAGACCCCAGGGACATTGAAAAACTGAGGCTGCTGCCTGATATTTACATCATGGGGGAAATCACAGAGGCATCAGAAGGGGTGAAACTCCACACCAACGGCGGCAAGAGGCATGACCTGACGGCCCAGGGCTGGAAACACTTCTAAGTAACTTTTTTATAACTATTTAGCACCTCTTGAAGGTGCCGCTGACTTCACGGAAAGGGCGCTCGGCGGGGCTGCGCCCCGCGCCCTTTTCAAAGAGGGGCCCTGCGCCCCGGAGGCTTTTTACACAACCCTTTCCGGGAGGCAAGCAGCATCCGCAAGGGATGCCAAAACAGTTATACTTTTTTTATATAAAACCCAACGATTATGCACTGGACAGACTGGACCGTGATGATTGCCGTGCTCGCCGGCATTATAGTCTATGGCATCTGGAAAACCCGGGACGTCAACACCTCCAAAAGCTACCTCACCGGAGACCGCGAACTCGGCTGGTGGCCCATCGGCCTCGCCGTCATGGCAACGCAAGCCAGCGCCATTACCTTCCTGAGCACACCGGGGCAAGCCTATGAGGACGGCATGCGATTCGTGCAATTCTACTTCGGCATGCCCATCGCCATGATTCTCCTGGTCATCTTCGTCCTGCCCATCTATTACAAACTCAATGTCTATACCGCCTACGAGTACCTCGAGCAGCGCTTCGACCTGAAGACCCGCACCCTGGCTGCCATCCTCTTCCTCTTCTCCCGCGGAATGGCCGCCAGCTTTACCATCTCTGCACCGAGCATCGTGCTGGCCAGCATCATGGGCTGGAACCTGCAGCTCACCATCATCCTCACGGGCATCGTCGTCACCTACTACACCATGACCGGTGGCACCAAGGCCGTCAACGTCACCCAAAAGCAGCAGATGACCGTCATCCTGCTGGGAATCATCGCTACGGCCTTCATCATCGTCGCCAAATTCCCGGAAGAAGTTTCCTTCGCCGATGGCGTGGGCGTCGCCAGCGCGCTGGGCAAGATGGACTCGGTGGACTTCAACTTCGATTTGTCGAACCGCTACAATGTGTGGTCGGGGGTCTTTGCCTCCCTGTTCTTGTTTCTTTCCTACTTCGGCACCGACCAGTCGCAGGTGCAGCGCTACCTCTCCGGAAAATCGCTGCGCGAAAGCCGCATCGGCCTGCTGTTCAACGGCTTCATAAAGATACCGATGCAGTACTTCATCCTCTTCGTCGGCATCCTGGTCTATGTCTTCTTCCAGTTTGAGCAGCCTCCCATCCACTACAACAAGGCCAACCTGGAACAACTCGAGCAGTCGGAGGCCCACCAGCCCCGGCTGAACGAGCTGAAACAACAGTACGACACTGTTTTTCAGCAAAAAGAAGCAGGCCTCATGAGTTTGATAGGGGTACTGAATCAGGAGGATGCGGCGGCGGTGGAAAACGCCAAGCAGCAGGTGCTCGCCCTGAACAAGGAGGAACAGCAAATCCGCTCCCGGGTGGACAGCCTGCTGCTGGACCATTCAAAGGCCACGGGGCAGGAGCTGGAGCCCAACGACAAAGACTACGTGTTCATCACCTTCGTGGTCAACTACCTGCCCAAGGGCATGGTGGGGCTGCTGCTGGCGGTGATCTTCTGCGCTGCCATGTCCTCCATTGCCTCCGAGCTGAACGCCCTGGCCACCACCACGGCCGTGGACATCTACCACCGCTCGCTGGTGCCGCGCGACACCGACGAGCACTACCTCAGCGTGTCGAAATGGCTGACAGCCGGCTGGGGCGTGCTGGTGATCATCTTTGCCTCCATCACCCTGCTGTTTGAAAACCTCATCCAGGCAGTCAACATTGTGGGATCGCTGCTTTACGGCACCATTCTCGGGATCTTCATGGTGGCCTTTGCCTTTAAACGGATTGGAGGGACTGCTGTGTTCTACGCCGCCCTCATCACCGAGCTGCTGGTCATCGGCATCTACTGGGGGGACAAGCTGGACGGGAAGGAAGATATCGGATTCCTGTGGCTGAATCCCATAGGTTGTGCATCCGTCGTGCTCTTGGGATGGCTGTTCCAGGCGGTGTTGGGCGGGCGACGCCGCTGATGTCGCGCGGCCCTGCGCGCTGCTTTTTCACAGGGAAAACCCAGACTGTCATTGAATTGAACCGGCCTTTTCCCAGGTTTCACCATTTTTTTGTAAAATTGGAATCGGATTCCAATTTTACAAAAAATGGACGATTACTGATTCAGACCTGGCCCTCGGCAGGCAAGTCACAAAAACTACTTCCCGGCAGCCTTGGCCACTGCCTTTTCCAACTCCTCCTCATCGCCGGGAACAAAGCCATTGTGCTCATAGACGATGTGACCGTTGCGGTCGGCCACCAGGGTCTGCGGGATGGTCTGGAAATTGAAGGCATTGCGCATCGCCTCCTCGTTGCCGGCAAAGATCGTGTACTCCCATCCTTTTGATGACACCATGGCCGGCACCTTGGCCAGCGCACGCTGATCGTCTATCGTGATGGCCAGCAACTCCACCCCGTAGCTGTCCTGCCAGGTCTCGTAAGACTCGGCGATGACGTCCAGCTCCTTCTTGCAGGGAGAGCACCAGGTGGCCCAAAAGTCAATGATGATGACCTTGCCGCTCTTTTGGGCGTATTCCTTCAGGTTGACGGTCTGGCCGTCCAGGGTTTTCACATTTACATTGGGCAGGGTTTTCTGGGCCTTTGCTCCAAGGCATAGAAAGAAAAGAAAAAAAAGAGAAAATGTCGCTTGCTTCATGGCTGGTGATATTTTATACCGATTAAAAATGAATTAACGAAAACAGATTGGCTACCTTTGACCCGCCACAAAGTTAACCTGAATTTTATTCAAATAAATGGCAGGGTACAATATTAACCTGCCGTTAACGACTTAGAGAACTGCCTGAAAAGAAAATTATCTGCTATGCATTTTAGAATCCGGCTACTGCTGCTGCTTTTGACGCTGTCCAACACCCTCCTCACAGCCCAGGATGACAACGCGGGTGCCCAGGAAGGACGCCTCACCGGCAACCTGTCCCTCAACGGGAATTTCTTCATGCGCGATTCCCTCATCGGAGCTGCCAACACGCCTCAGTACGACCGCCAACTCTTCGGCGCTGACTCCTGGCTCAACCTCAACTATCAGAACTGGGGCTTCGACATCGGGCTGCGCTTCGACATGTTCAACAACTCCAACCTGCTGAACCCGACGGGCTCCTTCAGCGGCGTAGGCATCGGACAGTGGTATGTCAGCAAAAACATCCACAAACTCGGCATCTCCGCAGGCTATCTCTACGACGTCATCGGCAGCGGCATCATCTTCAGGGCCTATGAACAACGCCCACTGGCCATTGACCAGGCCCTCTACGGCGTCCGCCTGACCTATGACATCCTTCCCGACTGGAAGCTCAAGGCCTTCACGGGCCGGCAAAAGCAGCAGTTCGACGTGTATAAAAGCGTGCTGCGGGGACTGAGCCTGGACGGCTTTGTCGCCCTGGACTCCTCCGGCGTAACCCTGGCCCCCGGCTTCGGCGTCGTCGCCCGGACCATAGACGATGGCACCATGAACAACCTCGTTTCCACCCTCAACACCTACCGGCGCGAGGACATCATCGAGATGTTTGCCGACTCGGTGCCGGGAGGATATGCCGGACCGGCCTACAACACCTACGCCGCCTCGGTTTACAATACGCTGACAGCAGGGGCCTTCTCCTGGTACGTGGAGGGAGCCTGGAAATCCAAGGACGTCATGTTCAACCCCTTCGAAGAGCGCGTGACCATCAGCGGGGATACCGTTCTGGGAAGATACATCAACAAATACGGCAGCGTGATTTTTACCAGCCTCAGCTATGCCAAAGGAGGCCTGGGCATCACCCTGGAGGGCAAGCGCACGGAAAACTTCGACTTCCGCACACGGCCCCAGGAGGAAGGATTCAGGGGCTTGCTGCACTACATCCCCCCCATGGCGCGCGTGAACACCTACCGCCTGCCGGCGCGCTATGCCGCCGCCACGCAGTTCATCGGCGAAATGGCGCTTCAGGCCGACATCCGCTATCGGGTGAACAAGCAACTGAGCCTGAACCTGAACTTCTCCAATATCACCAACCTGGACCAGGTGCTGTTGTACCGGGAGTTGTTCACAGAAATTTATTTCAAACAAAAGCAACAGTGGACGCTCACTGCAGGCGTGCAGCTGCAGGAATACAACCAGGAGGTTTACTATGGCAAGCCGGAGGCAAAGATGATCAAGACCCTGACCCCCTACGCCGACTTTTTGTACCAGTTTGACCGCAAGCGCTCGCTGCGCTTCGAGGCGCAATACATGAATGTCGGCAAAACGGAGGTTCCCGGGGCCAAGGCAGTTCGGGAAGACTACGGAAACTGGGTCTTCGCCCTGCTGGAGTTCAGCGCGGCCCCCCACTGGACGATCACCGTGTCCGACATGTACAATATTGACCCTGGAAAGATATCTCCGGTGGACAGCCAAAGCGGTGAGAAGCTGAAGATCCATTATCCACGCCTGGATGTATTTTACACCTACAAGGCGAACCGCTTTTCGCTCAGCTACGTGAAGCAGGTGGAGGGCATCGTCTGCTCCGGCGGCATTTGCCGCTTGGAGCCTGCCTTCAGCGGGGTAAAAATGAGCGTGAATTCCACTTTCTAGTGCCGGCGGTCAGGAGTAGTCAAGGCTTGTTCTTTTTCATGAATTCCGGCAGCATGCGCAAGGCCGCCAGCTCCCGCTGGCGGGTGCGGATTTCCTCCGCCGGGATGCCGAAATAAGCCTTTCCCCCCTCGAGGTCTTTGGAAACACCAGACTTGGCACTGACAACCGCCCCTTTGCCGATGCGCACGCGGGCCGCCACCCCCACTTGTCCGTACAGCACCACATTGTCCTCCAGGATGGTCTTGCCTCCGATGCCGGTCTGTGCGGCAATCAGGCAATTCTTGCCGATGACGACGCCATGGCCGAGGTGCACCTGGCAGTCGAGCTTGCTACCCGCGCCAATGAGGGTGTCGCCGGAAACGCCGCGGTTGATGGTACAGCCTGCGCCGATGTCCACATGGTCCTCTATGACTACCCGGCCGCCCGAACGCCATTTCTTAAACCCATCTGCTCCCTTTTGAAAATAAAAGGCGTCGGTACCGATGATGGTGCCCGCCTGGATGGTGACGTGGCTGCCGATATGAGTATAGTCGCCGATGTAAACATTTGCCTGGATGTAGCAATGGCTGCCGATGACGACGTGGTTGCCGATGACAACGCCCGGCTCGATGATGGCAGAGGGGTGAATGAGTGCACTGCCGCTGATTTTATCATGGAGCGGCTGGAAGGGCCGGTGTTCCCTGACCAGGGAATCATAGGCTTCGAAGGGCTGGTCGCAGATCAGCAGGGCTTTTCCGGGGGGGCACTCGGTTTCTTCGTTGAGGATGATGATGCTGGCTGCGGACTGCAGCGATTTTTTAAAGTACTTGGGGTTGTCCACGAAGGTGATGTCTCCCGGCTCCACCTTGTGGATTTCATTGATGCCGGTTGCAAGCAGTTGGTGGTCGCCACGGATGGTAGCGCCTGTCTTGCGGGCAATTTCTGCCACTGGGATGGGTTGCGGGAATTTCATGAAGTGGTTGTTATGACTGGATGATGGTTAGGCTAACCAGGCCACAGGCTGTTCTAAAACACCCCGCGCCTTTTTGAAACTTTGTTAATTTTGCTCGACAGACTTGAGGTTCGCCAAAGAGTGGTGGTGCACTTCCCGGACGTCGGGCCGGCCCCAGTGACTGCATTAGGCGAACACCAAGTCTGGTCAAAGTGCAAAAATAACATCCTCACTAAAAACAATAACAATATGTCACTGGAAGCACGTATCATGGAAGACCTCAAGGAAGCCATGAAAAACCGGGATGAGGCGACCAAGCGCGGCATCCGCGCCATCAAGGCTGCTCTGTTGCTGGCAAAGACAGATGGCAGCGGCGAGGAAATCACTGCGGAAAAAGAAATAAAAATTCTGCAGAAACTCATCAAGCAGCGTCGCGACAGCCTCGAAATCTATGAAAAACAAGGCCGTGAAGACCTGGCCGTGGTCGAGCGCGAAGAAATCGCAGTGATTGAAAAATACCTGCCAAAGCAACTCGACGAGGCCGAACTGGAGTCTATCCTCCGCCAGATCATCGCCGAATCGGGCGCCCAGGGTCCCAAGGACATGGGAAAGGTCATGGGGCTTGCCAATAAGCAACTGGCCGGCAAGGCAGAGGGAAAAATCATCTCTCAGTTGGTGAAGCGCCTGCTGGAAAGCTGAT
>JBEAYO010000155.1:0-7389 GCA_041159285.1 Bacteroidota bacterium
CCTCTAAGGTGTTCTAAACAGGGCGCGGGGCTGCGCCCCGCGCCCTGTTTAGAACCCACGAAAATTATACACTGATCAGGTGGGAAGTCCCTCCAGTTTTTTGCGATTCAACACGCGGATGATGCCTTCAGTGATATCAATATACCCGTCCTCCTTGAACTCCGTCAGCATTCTGATGACGCTTTCCTTGGCGGTTCCCACGATGTGGGCCAGGTCTTCCCGCAGAATCTGAATGTCCTCTCTTCCTTCCCTGGAGTGTCTGTCGTGCAACAGCAAAATGGCCTCTGCCACCCTTTTTCTGACAGAGTTGTAAGCCAGGCTCAGCAATTGCGCTTCTTTTTCAGCCACGTTATCAGCCAGCATCTTGATGAGCCGGGAGGACACATCCCTGTTGGCATGGAGTAATTTCAGGAAATCCTCTTTGGGAATGAGGCTGGCCTCCACATTGTCCAGTGCGGCGGCAGAAAAAGTGTAGGGCTCATCCTTGATCAGGGCCGTGTACCCAAGAAAGTCCCCCTCGCTGCGGATATTGATGATATATTCTTTTCCGATGTCATTGGTCTTGTAAGTCTTCACCTGCCCTTTGTTGATGAAGATGAGGTACCTGGGGGAATCCCCTTCCTCAAAAAGCATGTCCCTTTTCTTAAATATTTTCTTGCGCTTGTCAATGGATAGCTTTTTGAGTTCCTCATAACCCTTGGCCTCGTTGATAAACGCACTGAGCCCCTCTTCAGTTTTTCCAAAATGCTTGAGGCGCTCCGCTTTCTTCAGGCGAGTCTCGACCACATTGAGCAGCTCCTCCACCGAAAACGGCTTTGTCAAGTAATCGTCCGCTCCCAGGTCCATGCCTTTTCTGAAATCCTCCTTTTCCGTCTTGGCAGTGAGGAAGACAAAAGGGATATCGGCGGTTTCCGGGCGCTTACTCAATATGTTCAGCACTGTAAAGCCATCCAGGCGAGGCATCATCACATCGCACAGAATCAGATCGGGTTTTTCTTCCAAGGCTGCATCAACCCCTTCGGCTCCGTCAGCCGCTGAGACGACTTTGTAGCCGGAGATCTCGAGCAATTCCTGGAGGTTTTCCCTGACATCGGCCATATCTTCAATGATGAGAATCTTTTTCATAAAGAGAGAAGGTTAGTTTAATTGCTTAATCTGAGCCGGTATCCTCAGGCTGAATTTAGTGCCTTTCCCCAATTCACTTTCAAAGGTAATATCGCCGTCCAACAAATCCAGATATTTACGGACGATATTGAGTCCCAGACCGGTTCCCTGAATATTTTCGGCATTGTGAGCCCGGAAGAAACGCGTGAAGAGGTGCTGCTGGTCTTCAGGCGGAATGCCGATGCCGTAATCCCGGATATCTATGTGCACCTCATTTTCACTCAAACGAATGCCACATTCAATAGGGGCATTTTCGCCGGAATACTTGATGGCATTGGAAAGGAGATTGTACATGATATTTTTCAAAATCTTCTTGTCCATGAGCACCTCCGCCGTTGGGACAGGGCAGGAATGTCTGATTTCCTGGCCGTTTTTAAGCAGGCCCTTGAGCTCATCCACCACCTCTTCGCAGAATTCCGTGAGCTTGAAAGCGACCAGATTTACTTGTACCCTTTCCTCCTCCAATTTACTGAGAGACAGGAAGTCGTTCAGGATATTGGTCAGGTTATGGACGGCGGCCTTGATTCTCCCTACGTGCTTCAGTTTCTTGTCGTCAGAGGCTGATGCATATTTTTTGGCGTAAAGTTCAATCAGGTCGGCAGAAGACAAGATCGCACTAAGGGGTGTTCGGAACTCATGGGATGCCATGGTCACGAACCGCGATTTCAGTTGCGAGAGTTCCTTTTCCTTCTCCAGCAGTTTCCTGAGTTCTTTTTCACTTTTCCTCAGTGCATCCTCTGCTGCCCTTCTTTCTTTGTTCTCATAAGAAAGCTGTTGATTGGCCTGCAGCAGTTTGTTGACCACATCGACCAGTTCCTCTGTGCGTTTCTTGACTTTTTGCTCCAGCTCTTCATTCAATTTCCGGATCTTGGCCTCTGCCTCCTTGACCTCAGTCAGGTCATGCAAGATGCCAGCAAAGATAATCCTGTCGTTGATTCTGGCCTGACTGACAGCCAGCCTGATTGGAATCACCCGGCCGTCCTTACACCTGGCCTCTACTTCCCTGCCGGTGCCTATGATCTTAGCCTGACCTGTGGAAAGGTAATTGCGCAGATACTGGTCGTGCTGGCCCTGATGCTCCATAGTCATCAGCATGGAGACGTTTTTACCTACCAATTCCGCCTCCTCGTAGCCAAACAATTTCTCCGCGGCCGGATTGACTGTCTCAATCAATCCCCTGTCGCTGATGGTAATGATGGCATCAGTGGCCGCTTCAAACACTGCTTCCAGGTAAAGGGAAGCATCTGCCGCAACGCTGTTGTATGATTTCGTGTTTTTCAATGTCAGGACAATTATTCTTTAAAGGTTTTACAAAAATATCCTGTCTGCTTAATTTATTTCAATTAATTTTCAAAGGCATCTTTGTTGCTCAGTGATACATAGGTAGGTCCTTCATTTTTTCCTGAAAGAAAAACGTACCTGGCAAGTGAAAATTCAGCCCCCTGTACAAAAAAAAAAGGAACGCAGAGAGGGCGAGCAGCACAGGATACAGCTTTTGAAAAAAAGAACGCAGGTGCCAGGATGACAGCCCGCCGGCAAGTGACAAGGCCATCATCATCGGCAGGGTGCCCCTCCCAAAGGACGCCATGTACAGCATTCCGCCGGAAAGGCTGTTGCTGGACAAGGCCCCCAGCATTGCCATGTAAACCAGTCCACAGGGAAGCAGTCCATTGACCAGTCCTACCATGAGGGGGGCTGTGGCGCTTCTCCAGGCTACGAATCCTCCCGTGGTCGATTTCAGCCAGACGAACCAGCTGCTGAAGACCTTTATTTTCAGCAACTTCGCCTTCACATTAATTGAAAAAATAGCAATCAGCAACAGCATGATGCCAAGTCCAACAGACATGAACTTTTGCAGGCCTGCTATGAAAATGCCTTTGCCAACCAGGCCTATGAAGGCTCCGATCAGTGAATAGGTCAACGTCCTGCCAACATTGTAAATCATGCCCGCCATCCAGGGGTGCCTTGCTTTACCACCCACAGCCATGGAAATCGGGCCACACATGCCCACGCAGTGCATGCTTCCAACCAGTCCGATAGTAAACGCAGTCCACCAATGCATGACGAGCTCAGAATTCATGTGTTAGTTGACAGGCCCCACGCGTAGTAAGTGCTCAGGCCAACGCCTATGCCCACAATCGAGACAGAGCTCAACGGCATCAAAATGGCAGCGACAACCGGGGAGCGCTCTCCCTGCACTGCAAAATTCAGCCCGATGAGATTATAAACGGCGGCAACTACCCAGGCGAAGTAAACCACCGATATGCTGCTGGAGGCGTAGGTCAGCAACTCGGGGAATCTTGAAAAAGACCTGGCATCCAGTATCGCATCGCAGGCGGGAGTAAAGTTGCTGGTGTCTTCAGCAATGACGATGCCCACATCGCTGCTTTTCAATGCGCCGGCATCATTCAAACCACCTCCAACCATCAGCACTATTTGTCCGAGGCCCTGTTGCTGCTGCACGAACTCCAGCTTTTCCTGCGGGCTTTGGTTGGAAAACAGCAAATCCCCGGTTTCAAATTTACTTTCCAGAAACCCACGCTCCCGATCATTATCGCCGGAGAGCAGGTACACCTGATATTTCCTTTTGAACCAGTCCAGAACCTTCCACGCCGAAATCCGGTATCCGGACCTGGCGATGGGATAACCTACGCGCTTGCCGTCCAACTCGATGAACATGCTGCCAGGTTCTGATGCTATCCGCACAGGGTTGCCAGTATTTGACATCTCCGCCTGCCGGGTGTCAGACAATCCAAGGAACGACCGCGAACCAATCCTGACATAGGAGTTTCTCAGCCGTGGCTGGATCATCCAGCCAGGCGAACTGCTCCTGTTTCCGGCCCTTGAGACTGATGCCGGGGTTGGCATCCAGGTCACAGTATCGGCAAAGGTCATTTTCGTGAAGGATCTCATACACCATTTTACAGCCTTCGCAACAGAACTGCCTACCCATGGATTCGATGAGCACATCCCCCGGCCATTTGCCAGGGGAAGGTTGCAATGATAGCAAGTATCGGTCTTGCTGAGCATCCCTGGCTGTTGATCTTCCAATACAGACAATGTCATGGTGGCAATTGATCTGGTTACCGGAGCGGCTGTCCATATGCGTGACCGGACAGCTGCAAATCCGGGGCGAATTTATGGAGTGACCTAAGTCATCAGGGGTGACAAAAATCATCGGATTTCTCTGACATAAATCAGACCAGGGCCCGGGCAATCGCCTGTCCCCGGATTGACATTTGTCACCTTCGCAATTGACCTTGCGCATGGGCTGCCTGGGGAAAGCCGGCCATATTTGCAGGAGTAATAACAAGTTCCCGCAAAAGGCGTCATCGGCGGCGAATGCTCGGGAGCACAAAACTTTAGCGATATGTTACGCGCGAAAATTCGAAACCACACTTTTGATTGGATGGGTGAAAAATTTGCTCCGATGATTGACCGGGATCATTTCCTGGGTCACAGCGCCATAGGCTTTGGGCATCGCAGGTTGCCGCCTGCCAACATCAAGGAGGGTGAGAAGTTATTCGAGCTGGAATTGATGATTCCGGGTTTTGAACGCGATGAGATTCTGGTAACCGTCCACCACGACATCCTGACGGTGAAGGGGGAGAAAAAGGAAAAACACCGCCAATCCTCGCGTTTCATCCTGGAGGAGTTCCAGTTGGAGGCATTTGAGCGCAGGTTCAGGCTAGGCCATGGAATTGGCAGGGAGCATGTCGAGGCGAAGTACGAGAATGGGATTTTGAAGATCAGCTTCATTGATGTTTCACCAGCGGAGGAGAAGGCCTATCAGGAGGTGAAGGTATCGTAGTGCCTGATCAAGCCTGGTCCGGCGATCAGCACTGCGGCCTTTCGCCAGCCTTGGGGCGGCCTCTTGCGCAATGCCAGCGGGGATTATGAAAGATACAAGCATTCACCAGTCGACGGTTCCTGCATCCATCATCAAAAAACTGGTGGAGGAAGGAGCTCTTTTGATCGATGTACGCACGCATTGTGAATATGCCGGGTATCATATCGAGGGATCTTTGAACATTCCCTACGACGAAATCCAGCTGATGGAGCCATTCCTGCGGAGCATCAGGCAGCCGGTAGTCATCTACAGTTCCCGGGGAAGGCGCAGTGAGATTGCCTGTCAAAAGCTCAAACAGCTGGAATTGATGGTGTTCAATGCCGGAACCATTCATGAAGTCGAAGTGGCACTCAGTGGAGAAAGTGATTATGAAATTTTTGATCCCAAACGCTGAGAGCAGGTAAATCAACAAGATTGAAGATGCAGCGGATTATCGTTCCAACGGATTTCTCTGAATTTGCGGGATTTGCCGCCAGGGCAGCGGTGGCCATTGCCTGGCAAACCGGGGCGGAATTGTCATTTTTGCACCTGCTGCCCGCGGGCGTTAATCCCCCGCGCAAGTCAGTTGGCGGGAGAAAAAACCCTGCCCGGGAAGCGGCTGACAATCTACAGGATATGACTGACATGGCCGGCAAACAAGGGGTGAAGGCCCGTTCTCTGCTGCTGGAAGCGGAGGGATACCGGCACTTGGTGAAAGCCATTCTCGAGGCCAATGGAGATTTGGCCATCGTGGGTTCTCAGGGCAAGGGAAGCCTCAGCAACTCGATTCCAGGGTCTAACACGGCGAAAATACTGCGCTTGTGCAAAGTCCCTGTCCTGGTGCTTCAAAAAGAACTGGACCCTTCAGCGCTGTCAGGACCCTTTGTTTTCGCCTCGGGCCTGGAAGCGGACACTCATGCTGCCTTCGAAAAATTACTCGCTTTCAAAGGGGCGCTGTCCCAGGCACCGCTTCATTTAATAGAAATTGCCACTCCCAACAATTTTCGGCCCAGTTCAGTGGTCCGTAAAGAAATGAGCGATTTTCTGTCCCACCATGAGTGCCCGGGTATCCAGACACATACTTACAACCACTATAACGTCGAAGCCGGCTTGCTGGAATTTTCCAGGGAAATAAATGCCAGCCTGATTGCGATATCCAACCACGGCCGGTCTGATTTGTCAGGCCTATTCATTGAGAGCATCCCTGAGAACCTGATCCGATTCTCCGACTTTCCGGTTTTGAGCATCAGGGTCTGATTTTCATGACAACAAGTTCATTATAAATCTTCCACAATCACCGATACATGATCAAAGAGGTCAAAAACATCGCTGTCACCATGGACCTGTCCGCCGCCGACGGGACATTGCTGCGCCAGGCATTGGCGCTAAAGGACAAATTCGGAAGGGGAGCAAAGTTCTATTTTCTGCACATCATTCCTGAATCCGTGGTGCCCGGCCATATTTCCGGCTTGCTTCACTCCCCTGCTTCCCCTGGTTTCCAGCTCTATGAGCATGTCAGAGATACAATAAACCAGCGAGTGGATGAAAGTTATGCCGCTGAGGCTGGAGATGCTAATTATGAAATAGTGGTTGGCGAGGGGAATCCCTTCAAGACCTTGTTGCGGCTGTGCAGAGACCTCGAAATAGATTTACTGCTGACCGCGAAGAAGAAAGAGAGCCAGGGAAGCGGCATTCTGGCTAAAAAGGTGGCCCGCCATGCACATTGCTCAGTTTGCTTTGTCCTGGAGGATACCGTGTTCAATTTCGACAGCATATTGGTTCCGTTCGATTTTTCGGTGCTCTCTGTGAAAGCGCTGAAGTATGCTTTGGAGTTGTCACCCGGTAAACAGTCGGGGACTATTGATGTTCTCTACGTCCTTGATTACCCTCCCACCAGGCAATACCTCGCGAGCAATTACGGCATGTTGGCTGCCGACTGGGAGGAAAGAATCAAGAAAGCCTTCAACCAGTGCTTGAATGAGAACGAATTGAATTCAGAACGACTTTCCTTCAGGGTTGTCAAGAATGAAATTTTCGATGTGGCAGGGGAAATCAAGAACGAGGCTGCCAATACAAAGCCTGGCTTGCTCTTGCTGGGTGCAACCGGGCACAATTCCCTGGAGGATTTGTTTCTCGGAAGCGTGGCCGAAAAGCTGGTCTCAGGCGAGGTGGCGAGCAGTGTAATGCTTGTCAGGTAAGAATGCTTCTCAATGCAGAGGCTGACTCAAAAGTACCTGCTCATTTTTGCAATAAGCTTCGCCGGCGATGCTCTTTCGGCGGGCCAGCGGCCTGCCGAAAGCCCTAAAGAGCCTGTCTCAAAAGGCCCTGTGGCGAGGTGGCTTCTCGAGGCTGTCTCAAAAGACCCTTGGCGGCTGGCGCCGCCCAGAAATATTTTG
>JBEAYO010000156.1:0-7378 GCA_041159285.1 Bacteroidota bacterium
GTTTTTAGAGGCTGTCTCAAAAGAACCTTTGGCAAGGCAGCTTCTTGCAAAAGATGCGTTCGGCCGTCCACAGGCCGGCCAAACGCACCTTTCCGGAGAAAATCAGCGCCGGCGAAACGAATTGCCGGGTCTTTGAGACAGGCTCTAACCCCGGGAGGATGCCTCACCAGCAGGCCTTTTGGAAAATCTGCGGGCTTTTATTCGTTAGCCTGAAAGAACCATTATCGCCGGACAGCTGCCAGTAGAGGGCGCCCGCCGTCCTTTCCGAAGGCCAAGCGTCAATAGAGGAGCTATTGGCATAATGATATGTATATTAATACTTTATTTATAACACACATTTATCATTTTTTAAAAAAAGAGATTGGAATGAAAAGATACTTCCTGACCAGTGCGGTCGTCTTCCTGGCATTTGCTGCCTTCGGACAATCCGCCCCTAACCTATGGAAAGAAGTGAACTACAGCGAATTGTTCCTCCCTGAGAACTCGGAGACAATCGCACTGCCAGCCGACCATCAATTGCTCACCCTGGAATACTCCGCCATGGTCAACCATCTGCGGAACGCTCCGCAGGAAGGATCCCCGGCAGCAAAAGCCGGTTCCCTCCAGGTGCAGCTTCCCATGCCGGACGGCACTATGGAAACCTTCCGCATCTGGGAATCCTCTGTCATGCATCCCGACCTGGCTGCCAAATTCCCGGGTATCAAGACCTTCGCAGGCCGGGGCATCACCAACCCGGCCCACACCGTGCGCCTGGGCTATGGCCACGACGGCTTCCACGCCATCATCGTAGGCCGCGACGGCGGCTCCCTGGTCGTGCCGGTAGCCTCAAACCAGTCACAATACTACGCCTGTTTCCCCAAGTCCAACTTCATCTGGGAGGGACTGGATGTTCCTCCCGTTCCCATCAAGGTGGAAATGGAAGGGGCTGCAAGTCCCCTCGACAATAACGAACCCGACGGAAGCCAGGTCATCAGCCTGCGCGGCGGCGGCGACGGTGAGCTCACAGAACTGAGGGCCTACCAGTTCGCGCTGGCCTGCACCGGCGAATACGCCGTCGTCCATGGCGGCACGATGGACCTGGTCATGTCCTCCCTCGTGTTGGCCACCAACACCCTGAACAGCGTGCTGGAGCGCGACATGGACATGCGCCTGGTGCTCATCGCCAACAACGACCTGATCGTGTTCCTGAACCCCAACTCAGACCCCTACAACAACTCCACCCTGGGCGGCGCACTTCTGGGGCAGAACGAAAATATACTGAACCAGGTCATCGGCATCTCCAACTTCGACGTCGGCCACGTGTTCACCGGCTCCTGCTCCGACGTGGGTGGCGTGGTGAGCGGTTCGGTGTGCAGCGCCGGAAAAGCCAGGGGCGTTACCTGCCACTTCAGCAGCAATGTGGTGGCCACCACCCTCTCCATCGCGGCCCACGAGATGGGCCACCAGTTCACAGGAGGGCATACCTTCAACAACTGCCCTGGACAGGAGGGGCAATTCCACTCCGGCTCCGCCTATGAGCCGGGCAGCGGCAGCACTATCTTGTCCTATCAGGGCGCCTGCGGTCAGAACAACATCCCCGGACAGGCCAACATCCACTACCACGGCGGCACCATCGAGGAATTCTGGACCTATACCCACGACGGCGGCGGTGACGTCTGCCCCAGCACGCTGACCACCGGCAACCATGCTCCCGCCGTGGAACTGCCCTATGAAGATGGCTTTTACATTCCCATCAGCACGCCATTTGAACTGCGCGCCATCGCTTCCGATGCAGATGGCGACCCGCTGACCTACTGCTGGGAGCAGTACAACCTGGGCCCGAACGCCAACCTTGGCAGCCCCATCGGCGACTCCCCGCTGTTTCGCAGCTATGACCCCTCGAACTCGCCCAGGCGCATATTCCCGCGACTGGCCACCCTGCTCAACAATGGCTCCGAGAACACTGAGGTGCTGCCTGGCTACACGCGCAACCTCGAGTTCCGTTGCACGGTGCGCGACAACAACGTGGACGAGGGTGCCGGCGGCGTGACCTGGAAAGACGTCTCCTTCCAATCCACTGCCACCGCCGGTCCTTTCCTGGTGAGCTACCCCAACACCCCTGACGTCATCTGGAAAGGTGGCCAGGAAGTAGCGGTCAGCTGGAATGTGGCCAACACCGACAACAGCCTGGTCAACTGCAAGGCCGTCAACATCCGGCTGTCGCTGGACGGCGGCTACACCTGGCCCCATTTGCTGGCCACCGCCACTCCCAACGACGGGGCGGAATGGGTCTTCGTGCCGGATGTAACGGCTGCCAACGCAAGGATTCGCATAGAAGCCGCGAACAATATTTTCTTTGATATCTCCAACAGCAATTTCTCCATACAGCCGGCGGAAACGCCCCGCTTCACCCTGGCCGCAGGCCCGCAGCTGCAGCAGATCTGCGTGCCCGGCAGCGCCAATGTCGCCATCGCAACGGGTTCCGTGCTTAATTACGATTCCCCGATTGAACTGTCAGTCATCAGCGGGTTGCCTGCCGGCGTGAACTTGGCATTCAGCCTCAATCCGGTATCGCCCGGTCAGACCAGCGAGCTGCAGCTCGACATGAGCAATGTGACGGCGGACGGATTCTTCGAGATGGTATTGCAGGCTGTTGCCGGAACGGATACTGTTTACCGCACCATATTTGCCAATGTCGTTTACAGCGACTTTTCTTCCCTGCAGCTCCAGGCTCCCTTCGATGGGCAGTCCAGCCTGGGCTTGCTGCCTGAATTCACCTGGACCGACCTTCCGCAGGCAGACCGGTACGACTTCCAGCTGGCGTCCGCCCCCAGCTTTCAGTCCGGCAGCATCATCGATGAGGCTTTTGGTCTCACCGAGGCATCCTTCATTCCTTCCGTGGCCCTGGTGGAAAGCAAGATCTATTACTGGAGGGTGAGGCCCTCCAACGAATGCGGCGTAGCGGAATTCACATCGCCGGTGGCCTTCCAGACCAGGACGGTGACCTGTGAGACCTTCCCCAGCAATGACATTCCCAAGCCGATATCAGGAGTGGGCCTGCCTGTGATAAATTCCAAGCTCCCCATACTCCAAAACGGTGTGATTTCCGACATCAACGTGTCAAAAATAAAGGGTAACCACGATGCGCTGGCGGACATCAAGGCCTCTCTGGTCAGCCCAGCGGGCACTGAGGTCGTGCTGTTCTCCGAAGCCTGCGGCAACACAGCCTTGTTCGACCTGGCGCTGAACGACGAATCTCCCTTTGAAATCCAGTGTCCTCCGCTGAGCGGGCTGGCCTACAAGCCGCAAGAGCCCCTGGCGAACTTCATCGGTGAAAATACCCTGGGGGAGTGGACCCTGCGCGTTGCCGTCGTCAACCCGCTGGGACAAGGTGGCTCTCTGGAGCAGTGGAGCCTTCAGTTCTGCGCCAGTGTGACGCCGAAGTCGCCTTACATGGTGAACAACGACACGTTGTATGTGAAACCGCTGGCCACCCAGGTCATCTACAATTCCAATCTGGCGGCAGCCGATGAAGACAACACCGGCTCGCAGCTCAAGTTCCGCATCGTGGATCCCGTCTCACACGGTTATCTCTCACGGGAAGGCGTGCAGCTGTCGGTGAACGACCAGTTCAGCATGTCGGACATTCACCAGGGCAAGATCAGCTATACCAATACCAATGGAGATGCGGTGTATGACTTCTTCACCTTTATCGTTGAGGATGGCACGGGAGGCTGGACAGGCACCCCGGTATTCCACATCGTCATAGATGAGGATGCCGTGACAGGCCTGTTCGAGGCGCAGTCCGAGCAGGGCATGTTGCTGTTCCCCAATCCTGCGGATGATGAAATCCAGGTGTTGCTGGAGCGCCCGGTGGAAGTGGAAACCCGGGTGTGGATCAGCGACATGCAGGGCCGCCGCGTGCAAGAGGCGGTGATGGCTGCCGGTCAGGACCAGCTCCTGCTGGGGCTTGGAAGCCTCCCCTCCGGCGTTTATTTTGTGTCTGCCCGCACGGATGCAGGAATGGTGACGCGCAAGTTTGTCGTTCAGCATTGATTTCAAGCGCTAAAGAACACTTTGACCAATATTTTCTGTAACTGTTTAGCACTGCTAAACAGTTACTATTTTTTAAACAATAATACATGAAAAGAATACTGGGCGTTTTCTCCGCCATTTTATTTGCAACGCTGCTTTCTGCGCAATCCAGTTCGACTTTCTGGCAGGACATTGACGAGAGTGTCATCGCCTTGTCCGAAGGCGCTGTAAAGGAACCTGCACCTCACACTTACCGCTCCTTGTGGCTCGACTACGGCGCGATGGTCAACTACCTGCGCCAGGCCCCCATGGAATTCAGTGCCGAGGCAACTGCCGGTGCGCTTGCGCTGGCCCTGCCGGCGCCGGATGGCGGCATGGAAGAGTTTGCGGTCTGGGAGTCCCCGGTAATGGAGCCGGCGCTGGCTGCCAGGTTTCCGGCCATCCGCACCTATGCCGGAAAAGGCACGACGACGCCGGGTCTGACCATCCGCCTGGCCGTCACGCTGCATGGCTTCAACGCCATCGTGCAGGCGCCGGCCGGAACCTGGTTCATTTCCCCCTGGGCAAGCGGCCAGCAGTCTTACTACATGAGTTACCACCTGAAGCACACCCGCATGGACCTGGCGGAAGACGTCCCTGCCTTCTGCGGGCTTGAACATCCGGCCGAGGAGGATCCAGCCGATACTGACATCGTATTTGGCGAAAACAAGCGGGGGAGTGGCAATCCGGTGAGCCTGTACACCTACCGGATGGCCCTGGCTACCACGGGGGAGTATTCCATCAATGCAGGTGGAACGACCACCTCGGTGCTTTCTTCCGTCACCAACGTCGTCAATCAGATCAACAGCGTGTTTGAGCGCGACAACGCGATACGGCTGGTGCTGATAGACAACACTTCGGAGACCTTCTTTTTCAATCCGACCACTGACCCCTACCTGAACGGCAACACACAGAACATGATCCTGGAGAACCTGGACGTGCTGAATGCTGCCTATACCAATGCCGGCTATGACATTGGCCACGTGTTTGGAACCAATGGTGGCGGACTGGCTTCCCTGGCCTCCGTCTGCTCGGGCGGCCTGGATTCGGGCCACAAGTCGAGGGGAGCCTCCTGCCGCTTCGGCCCATACAACGGCAACTTGTTCTACCTGGTAGCTGGTCATGAAGTGGGCCACCAGTTCAATGCTACCCACACCTTCAACAAGTGTGACGACGAGAACGAGTCGCCTGCCACGGCTTATGAACCGGGCAGCGGCAGTTCCATCATGTGCTATAACGGCAACGGCGTTTGCGGCAACAACCACCTTCAGGATGTGAGCGACAGTTATTTTCACATCAACTCCCTGGAGCGCATCAAGTCCTTTAGCCGCAATGGCAATACGGGAGGTGCCTGCGCCCAGGTCATACCCACCGGCAACACCAGCCCTGATGTCAGCCTACCGCTGTCAGGCGGCTTTAATATCCCCGTTTTGACGCCTTTTGAGCTGACTGGCGTCGCCACGGATGTGGATGCCGACAACCTGACCTACAGCTGGGAGCAGTACGATTTAGGGCCTTCCACGCCACTGGGTTCTCAGAACGGCAATGCCCCTTTGTTCCGTTCATATCCACCTGCCAGCTCGCCCACGCGGGTTTTCCCGAAGCTGGCGACCATTGTGAGCAACGGCGCCGATCCGCAGGAATTGCTGCCTAACGCCACGCGTCCCCTGACCTTCCGCTTCACTGCCCGCGACAACAACGAGGAGGCCGGCGGTTACAGCTTTGCTGAAATCCAGTTCACTGCCACGGCACAGGCTGGCCCCTTTTTGGTCAGCCAACCCAACACTTCTTCTGCCAGCTGGGAAGTGGGAAGCTATGTGGAGGTCACCTGGGATGTGGCGAACACTGACCAGGCTCCGGTGAATTGCCAGCATGTTAACATCCGCCTTTCCAAGGATGGCGGGTTCACCTATCCGTACACCCTGCTGGCGCAAACGCCCAATGACGGCAGTGCCTTCGTGGTGGTGCCCGACGAGTTGACGACCACCGCCCGGATTCGCGTGGAGGCTGCCGACAACATTTTCTTTGACATCTCCAATCAGAATTTCTCCATCGTGCCCCCGTCCCAGCCTGGATTTGCCTTGCTGACCTCCCCGGAGTACGGCAGTGTTTGCACGCCGGCGTCTTTCACGATACAACTTCAGACCTCCTCGCTGTTGGGCTTCTCGGAAGCCATCAACTTCTCTGTGGAGGGTTTGCCGGCTGGTGCCGTTGCCGACTTCGGAGCCAATCCGGTCAATCCCGGCGACGCAACCACGCTGGTAATCAGTACAGATGATGTTACCGCGCATGGTGAGTTCACCCTGACGGTCAAGGCCGAGGCCGGCGGGCTTCCCGCGCAAAGCCGCGACATCAGCGTGTTTTTCATCAGCAGCGATTTCTCAGCCCTGGAGGTCCTCTCACCCGGCGATGGCGTCTCCGGCCAGTCGGGTCTGCCGACCTTTACCTGGACGGCCCTGCCCAATGCGCTGAGCTATGACATTCAGATAGCCGACGACCCTGCTTTTGCGAATATTGTGGATCAGGCCAGCGGTCTGACCAGCGCTTCCTATACTCCTTCGCTGACCTTGAGCGACAACAAGATCTACTACTGGCGCCTCAAGGCCTCGAACAGTTGCGGCAATGGACAGTTCCTGGATCCTGCCTCCTTCCATACCATCGCCCAGGTGTGCAAGACCATTACCCGCCCTGACACCAGCTGGCAGATTTCATCGGCAGGCTTGCCTTACTTGCAGGACAAGATCACCATTCAGGAAAGTGGCATCATCAGTGACATCAATGTGCGCTATGTGAAAGGCAGCCACAATGCCGTTGGGGACATGGCCTTCCGGTTGAAGAATCCTGCGGGGGACTCCGTCACGCTTCTTTCCGCGCCACCCTGTAACGGCACTTTGTTCAACCTGGGATTTGACGACCAGTCGCCCTTCACCACCATTCCCTGCCCGCCGAACACCGGCAGTGTTTACAAGCCGGCGCAGCCCCTTGCAGGCTTCAACGGCGACAACATTCAGGGCACCTGGACCATGGTGGTGGCCATCGTGAATACCCTGGGTGCCGGCGGCACCTACAATGGCTGGGCCCTGGAATATTGCGCGTCCCTGTTGCCCAAGAATCCCTTCCTGGTCATCAACGACACACTGCCGGTACCGCCCAACGGCACCCGTTTGATTTATCAGGACCGCCTGGTGGTGGACGACGAGGACAGTGGGGACTCCCAGCTTCAATTCACCATTGTGACCAATACGCAGCATGGGACTGTATTCCTGAACGGGCAGCCCCTGGGCGTGGGTGACCATTTCACCATGAAAGATGTTTACTCCAGTGC
>JBEAYO010000157.1:0-7374 GCA_041159285.1 Bacteroidota bacterium
GCGTTCCGGCAGCCCTGGCTGCATTAGACTTGTTTCGGCGGGTCAGCGAAGTGGGAAAAAAGTGCTATTTTCTTTCCACTTGAAGGCTTTTTTAGAGAGAATAGCCCAGCTATTTGACCTGAAAAAGGCACAAAGTGGGAAGAAAAGAGCCTTTTTGCCCCTTCGATGACCCCGCCGAAACAAGTCTATTTGTTCTCAGCCGCGGCACCCTCGCCTTTCCGCAGGCTGAGAAATTGCAGTCTTCACTTTGGAAAATAGCAGGACACTGTCAGCTGCACTTTATTTGTGCTTCCATGCCAGTACTTCTCAGCGGCTTGAATATTGCTCTCAACCGGCTTGTGGTTGAAAATATCAGGTGACTCAACGGCCGAACAGGAAGTTTTAACTACGGCATCAACTCCTCCACCCTCGTCTCCCGCACCGGGCCGATGGCCGACAGGTAGCCCAGGTCAACCGCCTGCTTGCTGCCCAGCACCACGAAGGTGTATTGCCGCCCCCTGACGTACTTGTTGTGAAAATCCAGCAAGTCGGCGGGCCTGGCAGCACTGATGGCCTGGTAAACATCCCGGCGCAGGTCGTGCCCATAGCCCCGCTCTTGCACAGAACGCCAGTCCCAGTATATGTTCTCCCGCTTCACGCGGCTCGTCTCCAGCTTTTTCTGGATGGACAGGGCCGCCTGCATCATCTGATACTCCGAGGCCGGCATGTCCTCCACAATCCCCTGCATGGCCTCGATGGCCTCCCGCAGCTTGTCGGCCTGCGTGCCCACATAGGTCCGCAGGTAGTGAGCCTCCGATGCCTTCTGCGGAGACAGGTACAGGGCATTGGCGGAATAGGCCAGCGCCCGCGATTCCCGGATCTCCTGAAAGACGATGGACGAAAGCCCCGCGCCAAAATAGGAATTGTACCACTCCGCCATGACGTGCTCCTCCAGGTTGAAGCGCTCCGTGCCCCTGGACAAGAGCATGATCTCAGCCTGCACCATGGGAAAATCCAGGAACAGCACGCTGTTCTCCCGCGTCGGCAACTCCGGGAACACCCGGGCTGGCAAGACCGGGCGGCGAACCGCCGGCGCCTGGTGGCAGCTGTCCAGCAGGGACACCACTTCGTCCGCCGGCCGCGAGCCGTAGTAGAAGATGCGGTGCTCATAGCTGCTCAGCCCGTGGATCTTATCCAGCAGCCGCGCCGGATCCGCAGCCCGCAGCGCCTCCGCCGGCAAGCGGTTGGTGTAGGGTGAATCCGCCCCGTAGCGGGCAAAGTTGTACAGAGCCTGTTGCAGCAGCACACCCTTGTTCTTCTTGTCGTTCTCGCGCTGCAGCAGCACATCGTCCACCAGGTTCTGTAGGGCAGTGCCGTCCGGACGGGCATCCGACAGCACATGCTCGAACAGCCGGATGCCGGCCTCCAGCGACTCGTCCAGGCCCGACAGGGAAACAAACACCCGGTCGTTGCTGACCGATACGCCGAAATTCAGCCCCAGGCGGAAGAACTCCTGCCGGAGCTGGTCCGGCGTGTAGCGCCCGGTGCCGAGGTAGGGGAGGTAGGATACCGCCAGTGCCAGCTCATTGTCGCTGTTGCGACCCATCTCCGCGATGTAGTGGAGCGAGAAAGTGGCGTTGGCCGTGTTTTTGACATAATCGAAGCCGATGCCGGCACTGGTGCGCAGCGAGGCGATTTCCTTTTCGTAGTCTATGAAGCGGGGCGCCAGCGAGGGAGAGGTGCCCTGGAGGAACTCCGCCGCAAAAGCCGACACGGCATCCCGGTTGACAGGCACCGGCGTGATGGGTGGTTTTTCCACCTTCATGACCGAGGGATCATCTCCGCTGCGCTTGTACACCACGGCGAAGTCATCCTGGAACTTCTCCCGGGCGAAGCGCACGATGGCCTCCTTGCCGAGCGCCTGCAAACGGTCGAAGCGCGTCACGTACTCTTCCCAGGGCAGCCCCAGGATGAAGGCATCGGTCATGTGCGACACCCGGGCGCCGTTGCTTTCCTGGGCCCGCAGCTCGCTGAGCTTGAAGTCCCTGACGACGGCCGAGGGCAGCCAGTCGGGGAAGTCCCCGGATTTGATTTTCTCCAGCGCTTCCAACAGCAGTTGTTCCACTTCTTCCAGCTCCTGCCCTTCCCGGGGCTTGCCATAGAGCTGGAAGGCGGCCAGGTCCTCCATGACCGTGGCCCCTGCCCGTGCCTCGAGCAGCAGTTGCTGTTGCAACAAATCGAGGTCCATGATGCCGGCCCGGCCGTTGGACAGCAGCCGGCCAATCATGATCAGGAAGTCGGCATCCGCAGAATGGGCGCCCTCAAAGCGCCAGCCGATCTGGACATAGGGAGCCTCCTGTCCGAAGACCTCCCTGCGCCGCACCTGCGGTTCAGCGGCTTGTTTTTCAAAGGAAAAAGCGGGGATGGGGGCAGGCTCCCAGCTGCCGAAATACTGTGCTGCCAGTTGCACGGCTTCCTCCACCTCGAAATCCCCGGACATGATCAGCGCCATGTTGTTGGGCCGGTAATAGGTCCGGAAGAACTCCTGTATCTTGACGTGGGAGGGGTTCTTCAGGTGCTCGCCTTCTCCCATGGTGGTGCGCGTGCCATAGGGGTGATCCGGAAAGAGCAGTTCATTCATCACCTTGCCGACCTTGCGGAAGTCGCGGTCCTGGCTCATGTTGAACTCCTCATAGACCGTCTCCAGCTCCGTGTGGAACAGCCGCAGGGCCACCTCGCGGAAGCGCTCGCTCTCCAGCCGCATCCAGCGCTCCAGTTCGTTGGAGGGGACGTCGTTGATGTAAACGGTTTGTTCCACCCAGGTGTAGGCATTGGTGCCGCGGGCACCCAGGCTTCGGATGAGTTTGTCGTACTCGTTGGCGGCAGCCAGGCAGGCCGCCTGGTTGGACACGGCATCGATCTGGCGGTAGATCTCGCGCCGCCGCTCCGGGTCCCGCTCGAAGCGGTGCTGTTCGTAGAGGTCTGAGATCTGCTGCAGCAGTTGCTCCTCCGCCGGCCAGTCCAGGGTGCCGATGTGGCGGGTGCCCTTGAACATCATGTGCTCGAGGTAGTGCGCCAGTCCGGTGGTTTCCGAGGGGTCGTGCTTGGAGCCGGCGCGCACGGCGAGGTGGGTGTAGATCCGGGGTTCCGCGTCGTTGACGCTCAGGTAGAGCCGCAAGCCGTTGGCGAGGGTGTACTGGTGTACGCTGAGTGGGTCACCGGGGATCAGGTTGCTTAGTTTTACCATGGTTAAAGTTGTTTTTCCAGGAGTTGGTCAATTTCATTGAGCGACAGGTTGACGCCGATGAGCTGGCCATCGGGGGCTACCAGGAAGCTGACAGGCACTTGCCGCACGCCGTACTGCGCGGCGATCGGGGAGTCAAAAAAGCGGAGGCTGCTCGCCGGGTCCAGGATTTGGTATTTCCAGGGCATGCGCAGGCGCTCCACTGTTTTTGCCCAGCGGACCTTGTCGTTTTCAATCGCGACGCTGACGATGGCCAGGCCTGCTGCGTCCCTGAACTTCCGGCCCTCGTATTTAAGGTGCAGGGCGATCAGCTCCGGCACCTGGGCGAGGCAGGGGCCGCACCAGCTGCCCCAGAAGTCGAGCAGGACGTACTGACCCCGGAGCTCTGACAGCTTGAAGGCGGTGTTGTCGGGCAACATAGCGATGAAGTCGGGTGCTTTTTCACTCACTTTAACATCCGGCTTCATGTAAAAGTGCCGCACGACGGAGAAAATGCCGGAGAAAATGACGAAGGCCAGCAGCAGGTTGATGAAGTTGAACTTTTTCATAAACATAGATAATTGTGTCAGAAGCCCTGAGCCGGTGCCGTTTGGCTCCGGAAAAGGGGGCGTGGCGGGCCTGCGGCTCGCCACGCGCCTAAAAATCCCCCTTGCGCCGCGGTTTTTCGAAGCAAAACCACGGCCCAATTTTTTTTTGAGTGCCCAGGGCTGGGCTCTTCGCACCACCCCCGCTCATACCGGTTTGCAACCTTATCCTGTCCCATAATTTTGATTCGGGAGGAACTGGCCGGCTTTCCCTTTTGTAAATTTGTCGAGTCCCGTGCCGAAAGGCCAGGGTGTTCAACAGGGCATACTTTTATGCTGCCGGGTGACTTTCATTTGGAAAGCGTTCCTAATTCTTGTTTCAGTGTTTCCCGAATAGCTGTACCTCTCGTGCAAATAGTTACAGTTCCAGCAAGAGTGGAGCGCAGCGGCTCTTGCGGCCATAAAGCAGGCAGCCGGACAGTTCCGTTACTCCAGACTCTTGACGAATGCCGCAGCCCCTGTTGGGCTTCGCCTCATGGGGAAGCCGATGAAAACCTGTTCAAGCCCTTGGATGTAAGGTATACTGCCGCAAGAGCCGCTGCGCTCCACTCTTGCTGGAACGGGGCCTGCAGCGCTGCACCCCTCGCTGATATATGTCGCCCTTTCAGGGCTTTGAGGGGTGCGGCACGTTCCGAGGGGCTGCAACCCTCGCTGACGTATGCCGGCCCTTCAGGCCTCTGAGGGCTCCCGGCATGGGACTCGCCTTTATGGCCACAAAAGTGGTAGATTGCCTGTTCTTCCCGAATCAAAATTACGGGACAAGATAAGGTTACAAACCGGGATTAGCGGTGGTGTTTTTTCAATGCCCAGACGTTGGTTCGGCCAGCCTTCAGCCCGCTCGAGGGTGCCTTGCCAAGCGCGTCCCTTCCACCTGGAAAGGAAGCGGGCCCGGCGCTACTTTTAGGCAAGCCCCGGGACAAAAATAGCAGAAATGGCGGGTAGGTTCAAAAAAAGGAGCGGCGCAGGTCAGCCGTAGGCAAAATGGGTTTGGCACAAGCCCATATACAAAAGCGGTGGGCCGTAAAAACAGACCCACCGCTTATTAGACTTGCTTCGGCGGGGGGCATCGAAGGAGCAAAAAGGCTCTTTTCTTCCCACTTTGCACCTTTTTTCGGTCACGTAGCCGGGCTATGCTCCCTCAAAAAGCCTTCAAGTGGAAAGAAAATAGCGCTTTTTTTCACTTCGCTGACCCGCCGAAACAAGTCTGTTATTTTTTCACTACTAAACAGTATCGGAAAAATCAAGGATAAATCGCCGTGCCGGCGACAACCGGCATCCCTGGCATCCCCGGCACTCAGGCGCGGGCGCGGCTGGCGTCCTCGTACATCTTCTGCAGCTTCCTGCGGGCAAAGAAAATGCGGCTCTTGATAGTGCCCAGGGGCGCATCCAACTTTTCCGCGATTTCATCGTACTTGTATCCCTTGTATGCCATCCAGAACGGGCGCTTGAAATCCTCGGGCAGCGAGCTCACCATGCGCAGCAGCTCCTTGTATGCCATGTGGGCCTCCCCGTCGTTCTCGGTTGCCTGGTTGCCGGAGTTGATGTAGAAGTTGTTGGGGGTCTGGTCCAGGATGGTGCCACGGCGGACGCGCTTGCGGTAGTTGTTGATGAAGATGTTCCGCATGATGGTCACAGCCCAGGCCTTGAAGTTGGTGTCGGGTTGGTATTTGTCGGCATTGGAGATGATGCGAAAGGCCGTATCCTGATACAAGTCATTTGCATCGGATTCATTGCCTGTCAGCTTCAGTGAGAAGGCGCGCAGGGAATTGCTGATCCTTTCCAGCTGATGATTGATAGTGTTATCCATGAAGTTGATTTTAGTATTGCCTTGACAAAAATGTCATTATTTTTTACAAAATTACTGACTAATCAGTTCCACTGCAAATATTTTTGCCTTTTTGAGTGTTTATAACGTGATTTTTAATATTTCATTAACAGTTTTAAGGCTTGGCTAAACTTTTGCAGACAGGTAAATGTTAATGAATTGCAAACGCAGGGCGAACGCTATTTCTTGTGCCAGGCAGCAGTGTTGGCTGACAGAAGCCAAAGCCAGTGCCGCTTGCCTTCAGGAAAGGGCCGTCGGCCAGCCGCAGATGGCAACTTCCGGCACAAGCCCGTGTTTGTAACATGGGCAGAACTCTTCCGTCTTGCCCTGTTGCTTTGAGGAGATTCACGAAGGTCAAAACCAAAGGGCCTTCACCCCGTGACCGACGCCCAAATTTGAGCACAAGATTCCGGTCTTGTAAATAATATCTACGAAATGCGGTAATTTATCGAATTTCGTCAAAATTGCAGGATACCAAACATGAATGCAACTAACAACGACAGCGGCTTCTGCCTCTCGGAAAACCTGAGAGCCCTGCGCCGCCAGATGAAATGGAGCCAGGAAGAACTCGCTGAGCGCATTGGACTGAAACGCGGAAACATCGCCTCCTACGAAAACGGCAGCGCAGAACCCCGCATCTGCAACCTGGTGAAACTCGCCCAGGTCTTCCACATCTCCGTCTTCGACCTCACCCACACCGACCTCAAAAGCGACGAACAACTGGCCCTCGCCCGCAGCAGCCACGCCAACGGCCAAAAGGGCAACCGACTCTCCAATGTCGACCAGCTGGAAAGGGAGGCGGATGACTTCGAACAGGTCATGAAGGGCCTGCGCTGCTTCTTCCACCTCAAAGTCAAAAACGCAGGGGAGTTGCCTCCTGAAATGCAGTTCATGACCGAGCACTTCGAACAACTGTACGACGTGACCCAACACCTGCTGGATTCCCACCTGCAGCTGCTGTCCATGGTGAAGGAGAACTGCCAGGACATTTCCGCCACCCCGGGTGCTGCCCCTTGCAAATAAGCACCGCCGCTTTCCGACCGGCCTGCCTACTGTTTCTCGCTGCCACCAGAATCTTGACTACCTTTGCGGCAGCGAAAAACAAGCGCCATGAATTACACGAAACACAACCTGCAGGATACCATCGCCGCCATCGCCACCCCGCCCGGGGTCGGCGCCATCGGCATCATCCGCCTTTCCGGTGAGGAGGCCCTCGCCATCGCCCAGAAGGTCTTCGGCGGCAAGGACCTCACGCTGCAACCCGGCCATACCCTGCATTTCGGCACCATCATCGCCGATGACGGATCCATCCTCGACGAGGTGCTGGTCTCCGTCTTCCGGGCCCCCCATTCCTATACTGGCGAAAACATCGCGGAGATCTCCTGCCACGGCTCGCCCTACATCCTGCGCAGCGTCCTGGAACTGCTGGTGCGCAAGGGCGCCCGCCTGGCCCAGCCCGGCGAATTCACCCTGCGCGCCTTCCTGAATGGCAAGATGGACCTCTCGCAGGCAGAGGCAGTGGCCGACCTCATCGCCTCCTCCTCGGAAAGCGCCCACAAGGTGGCCATGCGGCAGATGCGCGGCGGCTTCAGCCACGCCATCAAGCGCCTGCGCGAGGAGCTCATCAACTTTGCCAGCCTGCTGGAACTGGAACTCGACTTCTCGGAGGAGGACGTGGAGTTCGCCAACCGCCGGCAACTGGAGGAGCTGGTTCGCAACATCCGCGCACTGGTGGCCGGCAT
>JBEAYO010000158.1:0-7295 GCA_041159285.1 Bacteroidota bacterium
AAGGGATTTTAGGGTTGTGTAAAAAGA
The DNA here is from genome assembly GCA_041159285.1 of Bacteroidota bacterium. Taxonomy (GTDB): domain Bacteria; phylum Bacteroidota; class Bacteroidia; order Chitinophagales; family Saprospiraceae; genus UBA6168. The sequence continues at coordinate 28 of JBEAYO010000158.1, forward strand.
CTCCTGGGCGCAGTGCCCCTCTTTGAAAAGGGTGGAGGCACAGGCCCGTTAATCGCCTTTCCGGAAGCCGTGGGGTACCAGAGGAACCAAACGCAAGGGCTTTTTGTACAACCTCTTCCGGGGGGCGATCGGCACTGGTGGAACGGTTTGCCGGGGCTTTTGAGACAGCCTCTTTTTCACGAGAGGACGCCTCGCTGCGATGTTTTTTGAGACAGCCTCAAGCCGCAAGGCACCCTCCCAACAAGTCTATTTAGTGCCCCGCTTTTTCTTGTCGCGGTCTATGATAGTCATGACCTGGTCAACATGCAGGTTCTTTCCGATGATGATCCGGTCCGGATCAAGGACGTACACCTCCGGGGTGTTGTCAACGTAGTATTTCGCGTAGATAGACCTGTTGGTGGGGTCAAAGACATTCACCCAGGTCATGCCGTATTTTTTGATGCCGGCCCTCCACTCTGCGTCCTCCGTGTTGACCGCGATGCCGTACACGTCGATGCCCTGGCTCTTCCAGGCGTTGTAGTTGCGCACCAGGATGGTCGATTGTTCAGCGCAGTGATCGCAATCCGGGTTCCACATGTAAACGATGAGATAAGGAGACTTCATCTCATAAATCGAGCGCAGTTTACCGCTGGGGTCAGCGGCCTGGACATCGGGAGCCTTCATGCCGACAAGGCTGGCGGACATCTCATAAGCGCGCCGCTGCAGTCTGAAGATCTCGGTGGAATCAGACCAGAAAGCACGTTCGTAAGTGAAGTACTTCTCCACCATTTTGACGAATACCGCATGGGCATCCATCAGGGTGGACTTCGTGGGGTCGTAGTTGATGACGATCCAGTTGGCGAAGTACTTAAAGTAATCCTTCTTGTCCAGCACCTTGTCAACCAGGAAATAGGATGCGTTGATGATGGAATCAGGGTCCTGTACGGTCAATTCGTTGATATAGCGCTTGAGTTTGTTGGAGATGACGGGTGTGTAGAGCAGGCGCTCGTCGTTGAAGTCCACGCCGTTCCAGAAGCGGGTGCGGAAGATGTAAGAGTAGAGGGCCGTGTCGATGGTGCCATCGGCGCGGAAGGCATCCCTGACATCCGGGTTTTGTCCTGCCCTTTTGAATTTGGTAAACAGGGACTCCGGATGGGCGTTGAAGAGGCCGTCGAGGAAGGCCTTGCGCTCGTCAAACAATTTATCCTGTTGTGCCTTCACCTGGCGGTATTGTTCCGTGCCGGGTTTCAGGCCCTGCATTTGCTTTGAAATTTCCTGGAAGGCAGCCCGTTGGGATTCCTCGAAGCGCATAGCCTGCAGCAGCAGGTCGTTGTCAACGCTTCCTTCAAACTTCATGCTGCCATAGAGGTCGCCGAGCTTGGTTTTGACCGAGAACGCCTGGTTGAGGTCCACGAGCATCTGGAAGTTGGAGCCGTCGGGCAGGGTGACGTAGAAGAGGCCGGGGTAGTAGGGCTGGTCGGCGGTGAAGTGGATGAGCCCTGAGGCGTCTATTTGAGCGGAGTCCGCCTTGTAGTTTTGTCCCAGGTAGGAACCGAAGAGGTAGGAATATCCGCCTCCCTGGAGACCTTCGACCTGGACTTTGATATCGGGTTTGCTGGCTTTGGCGACGAAGTCCTGGATGGTCTGATAGGTGCCGTTGGACCTGGTTTTCGTTCCCGTATTTTTGGAAGGGTTCTGCGCTGTGGCGGCAATCAGCGCCGTTAGAGAGAAGGCAAAAGCTAAAATACTGGTTTTCATTGTGTCTATGCTTTCAAGTGTTAAATTTGAGTGATGTTTTCTCCTTGTGTTCCTTCATTTGCCAACTGCCGGCTGGCAGGTTGTCGAGACCATTTTTTAAAGTAACAAATGAAGGATAATTAAGGATTATGCAAATGTAAGATTATTTTGTACCGTTTAAAGTCTACCCAAACTGCCATGCCTCAAGGTTTTTATCACACCACATTTTCTTCAAGCATTGGGCACAGTGGCTCTTGCAGTGATGAATATCCGACCTGTTTAAATATTTCGCCAGCACATAGTTCTTCTTGAATAACTACACGCTTTTTTAGGTATCATCGGATTGTATAAAGTTAAGAAGCAGAACTATTTGGGGAGTTTTGGAACAACGCTATGATATTTGGCGTATAAAACGAAGTTTTCTAAGAGAATAAGGTCGCATTTAACGGCTGCAAAAAGCATAATGCGGACATACCTAGCCTTTACATCCTCTGTGATTCCTTTGCATAAGATAATAGATCCCGAGATTGGTCAAAAACGAAATTGTTAAACTTGAATATGCATAGCCCCATGTATTACATACTGAAATTATGAGGAGTGTAGCTAATTTACTTGCGCTGTTAGATGTTTTGAGAAGTAAAGAAAGTATGACGACTTTTGACAGAGTATGCTTTTATTGTAATTCATAATTTGAATGTTAAAGTGGAAAAGTATTGACACGAATCAATAGGCACATCCATATAGGGCTGCAAACTTTAAATTACATTCAATTAAGAAATTTGACAAAGACAATCTGTCATTTTTAGTCTATAGAATAACTACTGAAATTCCATATTTTATGAACTCCTTTTGCCATTTTTTTACCCTGCTCATGATGTTTATGCCATTGGTGACTGGTGCGCAGGACCCATACTTTTCCCAGTTCTTTGCAAACCGTGTATATCTGAATCCCGCCTATGCTGGTTTTGATCCAGGTACTTCTATTACTATGAATTTCAGAGAGCAGTGGTTTGGCCTTCCAGACGGGAAACCTGCTGCGGCAAGTCGTAGTTACCGGACGTATAACGTAACAGCTGATATTCAGTTGCCTTGTATTCTTGATCTGGAAGACATCAATCTGGGTGTCAGTATTATTGCAGCCAGAGATGAGGCAGGACAGGCACCTCTCATCACCAATAGTTTCGGGCTTGCTATCAGTCATGAGCAACCTCTTATCAGGAAAGCTTCCAAATCACCCTGGCAGCGCCTCGATTTGCGGGCAGGGCTTCAAGTCGGTCTACACGAAAAGAGTATCAAGGACGACTATTTCATCTATTCTGGACAACTAGATCCTGTGGTGGGCCTCTTGACCAATCCGAGTGCCCTTAGCTTGGCGAGAAGCTTTTTCCCAAACTTTAATGCGGGTATTATGCTGCGTGGATACCACAACCGGTCGAAATACAGCAATACCTTGTTCACTATGGGGCTTACTTTGGCTAACATTAATCGGCCCGATCAGTCATTGCGAGAGGTCACAGCTCCTGCTCGTTTGCCCTTGCGCATTACCTTTCATGCCGGCTTTACTCAACGTCTGACCCGGTTCTCAGGCGTTAAATCTCCTTTGTTTCTGGTGCCACAGTTTCGTTGGGATTCACAGCTTGGTGGAGCTTTGAATACTCAGACGATTGGTGCATATACATTTTCAAAGGGTTTTTACACGGGTTTGTTTTTTCAGTATAACTTTCCGAATGATCCTTCCGTCAGCCCTGGTGTTGCTGGCGTCGGTTTTCTGGGAAGAAATACCACGACACTCATTATGAACGCAGGAGTGGATATTCGCTCTGTATTGGACTGGGGAGTGCCTTGGCGTAAGCGGGAGACAGGGATTCTGCTGGGGTTCACCTATGACCTGAACCTGGCGGGACTGACACACAGCAATACATTTGGCGTGCTTGAATTCAGCCTGCGCATGAACTTTTCTAAGTTGAAAATACGGGACTGCCTTGAAATCGGGAAATTTGAACTATATCGAGGTGACTGCCCCGTGAGGTTCTGAACAGCTTTGAAGTGCTCTTTTCTGACCGCACCTTTCTTTTTTTGATGTAGTACGGCGATGTTACCTCTAAAGCCTCCGTGTGGAAAGAAAACAGCTTTTCTCCTACCTGCCTGACTCTTGGAACGGTGGCCAATATTTAACTTTCAAACACAAAACCCAAAAGAATGATTGCTATATTTCTCGATACCTCGAACGGATTTTACAATAAATTTGAAATACATTTTTTGAAGACTCTCCGAACAATACTTATCATTCTCGGATCCAGCGTTTCTTTTGCATCGGCTTATTGCCAGGGAATGTGTCACTCGGGATTCAGCTTTACTGCGACATGCAACAAAGTCACATTTACTCCCGATTCTTTGAATGCTGGCTACGTCTACGCCTGGAATTTCGGAGATGGGAACACATCCTCAGCACAATCACCAGTACATGTTTACAATGTAAACTCAGCAGGCCCACAGACCTACCAGGCTCAATTGATAGTCACCAGCCCTTTTTGCCTGGCAGACACAACTGTTAAGACGGTCAACCTGATGATAGGGGCTCTGCCTGTGCCAGGGTTGGAAAGTCCTTCTCTATTTCCCCCATTTGTAAATTGTGATGCAACCGTAGATGAGCCAGAATATACATTGGAGGTAGTGAACAACTCTTCCGGCAACATTGCGAGCTACCAGATAGACTGGGGGGATGATACAGCGCCTTTTACAGGCGGGACTATTCCGAATCCACTCAGTCATGATTATACTGCCGTCGGATTATTTCATATCGTCATGACTACTACAGGCCAAAACGGGTGCATCGCATGGGATACAATACCATTTTTCAGTGGAAGCAACCCCGGTGTTTCAATCGGCAATGCCGGTAATACAGTAGCTTGTTTACCTGAGTTAGTCAATTTTCCTATACTGCTCACTGAAGACAATGTCCCTGGGACAACCTATTCCATTTGGGTTAATGATGGCAGCGGAGATACCACTCACTACTCCCATCCGCCGCCTGCAACTTATCCCCATTATTTCACCTCTGCCGCCTGCGATTCTGTTTTTCAAAATTTGAATGGCGAGTTTACTATTTTTATAATAGCAGAAAATCCCTGTGACGACCAGCCAGGCACCACTTCCCAAAGGGTGAATCGCCCAGCCATTGCAGATTTCGAAATATCTCCAGATTCCGTCAATTGCGTAGGGACTAATTTTACCTTCACCAATACTTCCTCGCCGTCTATTTATTTTTCCGGAGGTAGTTGCAGAGATTCTATGGTAGCATTTTGGTCGGTTCAGCCTAATACCGGATATTTGATAACGCAGGGATCGCTGTCTACAGAAGCTGGGTTTTCGGCGAACTTCAATCAGCCGGGCAACTATAAAATCCGTTTAATTTACAAAAGTTTCTTTAATTCGGGTTGCCCGCCAGACACAATAATAAAGTCAATCTGCGTCCTGCCGGTGCCAGTGGCTAACTTCAACCTGGGTAACGCTTTCGGCTGCTATCCGCATACTGTAAATGCCACAAACACATCGAATACAATAAGTAGTTGTAATCCAGCTGATTATACCTGGAACGTCACGTTCACAGGTTCTGAATGCGGCAATAGTGGAGGATGGAATTTTGTTTTACCATCACATGCCAACACGACGAATGCTAATTTTCAGTTTGATTCTGCGGGTGTTTACAACGTCACATTAGTGACAGAAAATATTTGCGGCATTGATACTTCCAGTTCGGTCGTCACCATCGCTGATGCTCCTTTATCCGTGATTATGGCGCTGGATACCTTTTGCGACATGACGACAATCATGCCCATGGTGGAAGTTACTAACTCCTGCAACGCTACTGCCGTTCCGACATACTCCTGGCAGTTTCCAGGAGGTACGCCCTCCTCGGGTGTTGGGCCTAATCCTGGTCCTGTTACGTATACAAATAACACGAACCAAGTGCAGCAGTATACTGTCTCGCTGACTACAACGAACGCCTGTGGCCCTACTACGACAAATGAATCATTTTTTATTTTTCCCTCGCCGATTGCTCCTGGCATCACTACTAACAGCCCGGTTTGTGCTGGCAGTAGCATCCAGTTTAATATTAATAGTCCAGGAGGAGGGCTGGCGTTCCAGTGGCAAGGTCCAAATGGGTTCGTATCTAATCTTGCCAATCCTTCTATACCTAATGCAACCCCCGCAAACACCGGAACTTATTTTCTGACTGTTACTGACCTTGTCTCCGGATGTTCCGATGAAGCATCGGTAAGTGTTATTGTTTACGAATTCCCTCCTGTTTCTGCAATTCCAGACCAAGTGGGAATATGCATCGGCGAGTCGGCTACATTTACGGCTAGCGGCGCAGAGATTTTTACATGGTCGCCTCAGAATTACCTTAATACAACAAATGGGCCGACGGTGATAGCCTCGCCGCCGATACCAGATACTTTCAATTTTGTTGTAACAGGCACCGATGCTAATAATTGCACACAAAAGGATACGGTTACACTGGTAGTACACCCTCTGCCTCTAGTTGATGCTGGAGATGACCTTATTGTTTGTGAGGATACCAATCAACAACTGACAGGTAGTCCGCCAAATGGCACTGGTGGAGTTGGTTATTGGACGGGACCACACGTAACTGCCGGGGGGCTTTTCAATTCACCTAACCCTGGTATTTATGTGGTGACCTACCATTACCGTTATGGCAACAACTGTGAGGATAGTAGTTCCGTAGAAATTTGTGTGCCAGCTAAACCGACGGCTGCATTTACAGTCTCTGCAAATTCAGGATGTATTGGCGCAGCCGTATCCACCACTAATTCTTCAAATACATTGAGTAATTGCGTAGCGGCTAATTATTCGTGGAATGTAGTATTCAATGGGTCTAACTGTCACGAGGGTTTGGGGATATGGAGTTTTGCCTCGGGAACTGCTGCTTCAACAAATCCTTCCTTTCTCTTTAATCAAGCAGGTGAGTATGAAATTATACTGGAGGTTTCAAACATGTGCGGGACATCTTCTACTACTAAGTTAATTACCATTGGAGATACTCCTGAAGTCGCAATTGACACGATCAGCAACTTTTGTAATACTGCTTTTTTTACACCTGCCTTTATTTTAAATGACTGTGAGTCGCCAGTTAATGCTTTTAACTGGACTTTTCCCGGTAGTTTGAATATTCCTTCCTCCACCAACGCTAACCCTGGTAATGTTGAGTATGGATTAGGAGCGTTCACTATTTCTCTGACGGTAACAAATTCCTGTGGTTCTGCAACTGATGCTGAAATGTTTGAGGTGCTCAATGGCCCAGAGGTGGACATTGTCCTTTCGGATGACTTTGTCTGCGTTGGCAACACGCTCAACGTAGTCAACAACTCTAGTGGCGACCAGCTGAGTTATCAGTGGAGCGCCAGTCCTGCCGGCGGGCTGACCTTCAGCAGTGCGACGGCAGCATCTCCTGTGATTACTGCTGCCGGCCCGGTTGGCAGCTACACGGTCACGGTAGTGGTTGGCAATCCGGTCTGTGACCCCATCAC
>JBEAYO010000159.1:0-7289 GCA_041159285.1 Bacteroidota bacterium
GGAGAAAGCGCCTCGAGAGAGGGACTTTTGAGGCCGCCGCAGGGATCAAACGGCAGAGAAAGAAAAGCAAAAGATTGAATTGGCCAAGAAAAATTTGTCGGTTTCAAAGCATTGATAATAAAACAATTGAAGCAAAAAGGAATCTGCTGAAACCGGACAGTGCGCACAAAATCTGATAATTATCCGAAAATCTGGTATTTTAGTGCCAGATCTTATACCTGTTGCTGTAGAGGGCCGTACGCAGACCTGGCAGTGAGTTGACAACCCAGATACCCCGCAAGACTGGATTCGATACGCTCGCAGCCCGGAACCTGCCAAAAGCCATTGAGGTCATTTCCGAAAAACACAAACTATCTACATCCAAGTACATGAGCAAACTGAACCTGTTGCTCTGCTTTCTTTTTTTGACTGTCAGCTCGCAATTGTCCGCCCAGACAAAGGCTTCCCAACAAATCCTTGAAATCGAGCAATTGTCAGACAGTCTCTACAAAGCAGGAGAGTACGCCCAGGCTGCCCGGCAAATCCTCAAGGCAGCGGCAGCCTACGAAAAACAACGCCCCCTACCCTACGACCGATTGGTCAGCTGTTACCGGCGAGCAGGCCTCTTCAATTACTGGGACGGAAATTTTCAGGATAGCAAAACCTACTTTGAAAAAGCAATCTCCCTGGCCACGAAGCACCTGTCTGCCAACAACCAGGAGACAGCAGAAGCCTACAACGGCTATGGGGTGTTCCATCTTTCACAAGGTGACTACAACAAAGCCCTCGAATTTTTCAAGAAAAGCCTCGAGGTCAACCTCCGGATCAAATCCCCTAAGGCAGCCAATAACTACAACAACATCGGCGTCATCCTGGAAAACAACGGGGAGTACGAAGAGGCCCGATACCATTACCGCCAGGCCATGGCCCTCAATCGCAACAACCCGGAAATCGGGTTTTGGAGCGTGAAGGTGGCAGATAATTACGTCAACCTGGGAAGTTCCAACTTCTACATCGGCGAGTACAACGATGCCCTGGCTTGCCTGGATACCACCCTGATGATCTACGACAGCCTGCTGCCGGCACAACATCCGGACTATGCCGCCGTTTACAACAACATCGGCGCTGTCCATAAAATAAAAGGAGACTACCAAAAGGCCAGGAACTACCTCGAGAAAGCGCTGGCCAACTACCTGTCGAACCTCGAGGAAAACCATCCCGATGTCGCCAACGTCTATTCCAACATCGGCGACATCCTCCTGAACGAGGGAGACTACAACCGGGCCCTGCCTTACTTTGTGAAGGCCTATGCAGTGCGGGTGGAGAACTTCGGAGAGGACCATCACCTGGTGGCCCGCACCTGCAATTACCTGGGCGACTGTTATCTCAATATTAAAAAATATGATATCGCCTACAATTGGTATTCCCGCGCCATTGCCACACACCGGCAAATCCAGGGTGGCGACCCGGCAGAGCTGGCGGAGTACCTCAATGACATGGGACGCTACCACGAGAAGACGGGGAACCTTAAAAAAGCCCTCGAGATGTACCGGTCTGCCCTGGGGCAGTTAAATAACAACCCTGAGCGAAGCGATCCGGACCTGGCGGGAACCTTGTTGAGCATTGCCCAGGCTGAGATTGCCAGCGGGCAGTCAACTGCGGCCTTGAAAAGTTTAGAGAAAGCGCTGCAAATCAATCTGAAAATCTTTGGTAAACACCACCAGGAAACCAGCAAGAGCTACCTGATGCTGGCAAAGGCCAATGCCGCCAATGAGGGCAAAGCCATGGCGTATTGCCTGCAAGCCATGGAGGCCTGCCGCTTCTCAGCGAGCAAGGGCCAGGATTTCAGCCAGGTGCTGTCTCCCATCACCCTGTTGGAGATTCTGCTCTTCCAGGGAGAGTTACTCCTCGATGGCTGGCAACAATCATCTGAGCTTCCGAAGTTGAAGCAGGCCGACCAGGTCTTTTCCACCGGCGTAAAGTTGATCGAGCACACCAAGGCTAACCTGCAAAGATCCGGATCGCGCCAGTCACTGGTGGATAATTACTTCAGGCTTTATGAAAAAGCCATTCTGGCCAAGTTCGAACTTCAAAAAAACACAGGCGATGAACGCTACTGGGAAGAGGCCTTCCGGATTTCAGAGCAAAGCAACGCCACGCTCTTGCTGGAGGCCCTGCTCAGCACACAGGTGAAGAACTTCTCAGACATTCCAGACACCCTGATATCCAGGGAGGATTCACTGCTCATCGAGTTGGGGTACCGCGAGCGGCAATTGTCAGAGGAGGAGATGAAAGGAACGGCACAGGACCACCGGAAATTGAAATCCCTCAGGGACCAGATTTTTAATCTGCAGTTGAAGCACTCGGCCCTTCAGGAGCAAATGCGCGAAGATTACCCGGCTTACTACAACCTGCTGTTTTCCCCTCAGCTTGCATCGGTCTCGGATGTGCAGCAGCGCCTGCTGTCAAAGGGTCAGACCCTGCTCAGTTACTTCACCGGCGAGGAGTACATCTTCGCCTTCTTAGTGTCGAAAAGCCGGTTCCAGGTGCTGAAGATAGCAAAAGACTTCCCCCTGGAGGACTGGCTGCAGGATTTCCGCAGCAGCATCTATCAGTACAATCCCGCCTGGGATCAATCCAGGCAGCTAAGCCGCCAGTTCGCGAGCCTCGGACACAAGTTGTACCAGGAGCTGCTAAGCCCGCTCGAGCCCATGATCAAGACACAGCGGCTGATCATCGTTCCCGGTGGCATTCTCGGTTATCTGCCTTTTGAAGCCCTGCTGCGCAGTCCGGCAACGGGGATTGACAATTTCAGCAGCTTTGATTTCCTCCTGAAGCACCGCGTGATCAGTTATGCCAATTCAGCGACCCTGCTGATGGAGTTGAATGCCAGGAAATCTCCCTGGCGCGACAAGGGCCTGGTGGCATTTGCACCTCGTTACGATGATCCCGCCGCAAATGCCGGCACACAGGAGCAAAGAAACGCAAGAGCACCCTCGCTGCGCTACAATATCATTGAGTCTGACATGGTGCAGCGCCTGCTGGGGGGAACCAGCTTCCAGGGATCAGCAGCCACCTTGGAGAACTTCAGGCTTCACGCCCCCGAAGCAGTCATCCTGCACCTGGCCACGCATGGCATTTCAGACGATGACTTTGGCGAAAACTCTCACCTGATTTTCTCAAGTCCGCAGGATTCGAGCGGCGGCAACCGATTGTTCGTGCGGGACCTCTACCACATGCGCATACAAGCTGCGCTGGTGGTGTTGAGCGCCTGCGAGACCGGCATAGGGGAACTGCAACGCGGGGAGGGAATCATCAGCCTCTCCAGGGGATTTTTCTATGCTGGTGCAAACAGCATTGTGACGACCCTGTGGAGCATAGATGACAAGGCCTCCGCAGAAATCATGGAAGCATTTTACGCCAACCTGATGCAGGGGCAGGAAAAAGACGAGGCGCTGAGAAATGCGAAGTTGGCATTTCTGGAACGCGAGCAGCACAGCGGCAGGGCACACCCCATTTATTGGGCCGCCTTTGTGCCAGTGGGAAACATGGCTGCCTTGGGTGGAGGCCGGCCTTGGTGGCTGCTTGCGGTTGCGATAACGGGGATTCTTCTCTATCTTGCGGCTCGCTATTCAGGGAGGTTTTTCGCTAGCGGAAAAAAGCCTGGTCAACACTAAAATTCTAAACAACATGACCATTCTACTCTTGATTGCAGGCCTTGTCCTGCTGGTGGCAGGTGCTGAGTTGTTGGTAAAAGGCGCCTCGAAAATCGCAGCAGCCATCGGCCTCTCTCCCCTGGTCATCGGTTTGACTATTGTGGCGATGGGTACCAGCTCCCCGGAGATGGCGGTCAGTGTCATGGCCAGTACCACCGGCCAGGGAGACCTTGCACTGGGCAATGTGGTGGGCAGCAACATCTTCAACGTGCTATTCATCCTGGGTATTTCGGCCATTTTGATTCCCCTTACGGTGGCTCAGCAACTCATCCGGCTCGATGTGCCGATCATGATAGGAGCTTCACTGCTCCTGCTGGCCTTTGCCTGGGATGGGTCCTTTGCGCTGTGGGAGGGGCTCGTCTTTCTGGGACTTGGCATCTGGTACACTGTCTTTCTCATTCGAATGAGCCGCAAGGAGAGCAATAAACAAGTATTGGAGGAGTACCGGGAAGAGTACGGGAATCCTGAAAAAAGCCGAGATACCCTGCTCTCGGTTTTCTTTGTAATTGCAGGTCTGGGCATGCTCATACTGGGCTCCCGCTGGCTGGTGAGCAGTGCTACCGACATTGCCAAAAGCCTGGGCGTTAGCGACCTTGTCATCGGGCTCACCATTGTGGCGGCGGGCACCTCCTTGCCGGAAGTGGCCACCTCTGTCATCGCAGCATTCCGGGGCGAGCGCGACATCGCGGTGGGCAATGTAGTGGGAAGCAACATCTTCAACCTCTTGTTCATCCTCGGCGTTTCGGTGATGGTGTCGCCGGGCCCCATTCTCGTGAGTGAGCAGTTGCTTCAATTCGACATTCCCGTGATGACTGCGGTTGCAGTGGCTTGCTTTCCCATATTTTTCACCGGCAAAAAACTCGACCGCTGGGAAGGAGTGGTTTTCCTTGGCTACTACATTGCCTACACCACTTTCATCGTGCTGGCAAGTCTGCGCCATTCATCGCTGGAGACATTTTCGGCAACCATGATCTGGTTTGTCATCCCCTTGACGGTGCTCACGCTTGCGGTGACGTTTTTTCGCGAAATCAAAAAGAAGAGATAATTGTCACAGTTGTATTTGGCCCTGCACGACTGGAGCCTGCCCGTGCGCAGTCCGGTGTTCCTCTTCAGCATGCTGATGCTGACCATCCTGGTGGCTCCTGCCCTGTTGCAGCGATTCAAGCTGCCAGGCCTGGTGGGCTTCATTTTGGCGGGAGCACTGCTGGGCCCCCACGGCATCAATTTGCTGGAGAAGGGAGAAGGCATGCGCCTGATGGCGACAGGAGGGCTCTTATATATCATGAGTTGGGCCGGACTGGAAATTAATCTAGCCAGTTTTTACAGGACCAGGCACCGGAGCGTCAGTTTCGGCATGCTCACCTTTCTGTTACCTTTAGTGATAGGAGGACTTTCTTCCTGGTGGTTGCTCGGGCTGGACCCCGCGGCTGCCCTGCTGTTGGCCGGCATGTTCTCCACACACACCCTGCTCTCCTACCCTATCGTCAACCGCCTTCGCCTGGTCAACAATGAGGCTGTGACTATAGCCGTCGGCGGCACCATCATCACCGACACCCTGGCGCTGCTGCTGCTGACCATCGTGGCAGCAGCCGAGCAGGGAGCCATGAGTTTCTGGTTTTGGTTGAAATTGCTGATCGGACTGTCGCTGTTCACCGCCTTTGCCTTTTACATCCTGCCAAAAATTTCACGCTGGTTTTTTCAAAGGGTAGAAAGCGACCTGACTTACCAGTTCGTGTTCGTCCTGGCGGTGGTGTTTTCCTGTGGCGTCATTGCGGAGCTGGCAGGCCTGGAGGCTATCATCGGGGCCTTTGTGGCAGGATTGGTCCTGAATCGCCTGATACCACAGTCCTCCCCGCTGATGGAGCGCATTGAATTCGTCGGCAACGCCATCTTCATCCCCGCGTTTTTGTTTTACGTGGGCATGATTATCAACCTGAATGTATTTTTCAAAAGCGAAAAGACCATACTGATTGCCCTTGTGCTGACCACGATTGCCCTGCTGACGAAATGGCTGGCTGCCCTGGCGACCCAGCGGCTGTTCGGCTACACCACCCGGCAGCGGAATCTGATTTTCGGGCTGAGCAGTTCCCATGCAGCCGCCACCATTGCCATCATATTGATTGGATTTGAAATAAAATTATTTGACGAGGAAATCCTGAATGCCACGATATTTCTCATTCTGGTCACCTGCCTGGTGAGCACGTATGTGACCGACCGGACCGCGAGGAAAATGGTGACGGAAAAAGCTGTCCATCCCCCGGCAGCTCCGGAGAACGGAAAAGTCAACAAGATACTGGTTCCTTTTTCCAACCCGGAGACCGTGACCCGCCTGGTGGATTTCTCCATCTTGTTGAAATCCCCGGAAGAAAAGGAGCCGGTCTTCCCCCTGTCTATCATCCTTGATGAGAAGAATGCCCGGCAGAAGATTCAGGAAAGCAGGCAGTTGATGGAGCCTTTGCTGAAGCACGCGCAGGAGCAGCACCTGACATTGTCGCCCATCCAGAGGGTGGACGTCAGCGCGGTCAGTGGCATCAGCCGGGCTGCCAAGGAGATACTTGCGACGGACATCGTCATTGGCTGGAGTCCCAGGTTGTCGGCCACGGAGAAATTTTTTGGCACTACATACGACAACCTGCTGGAAGAGACCACGGAAATGGTGTTTGTCGTGCATTTCACGCGTTTGCCATCCAGTTTTAAGCGAATCGTTGTTTACACCGGACCAGAGGCGGACAGGGAGCCGGGTTTTAAGGATCTGACAGTTAGACTGGTCAATTTGTCTCGTCAGCTGAAAGCCCCCCTGCAGTTGGTGTCCACACCTGAGGTGTTCGGGGCATTCGGGCAGTGCGTGAAGGAGCGGCCGCCGGAGGAATTGAGCCTCACTGAATTTACTGCGGATAGTTGGGAGCGGATACACGAGCGGGTGAATGAGGGTGACATGGTGGTTATTGTCAGCGCAAGGATCGGCTCCGTGTCGTACCGGGAGGAACTGGAGCAGTTGCCGGCCTACCTGGCCGATCATTTTGCAGAACGCAGTTTTGTGATGGTGTTTCCGGCCATTTGATGGCGTTCGCTTTCTGATGCGGGCATGGCATTTTTTCAAAAAAAAGCAACATAGCATGACACTTATTGACGCGATTTTAACTGCCATCGTTGAGGGATTGACCGAATTTCTGCCAATTTCCTCCACCGGGCACATGATCCTGCTGTCCCATGTGCTGGGCAATGGGGAGGATGATTTCACAAAGACCTTTGAGATCTTCATACAACTCGGCGCCATTATGGCCATCGTGCTGCTGTATGCCAGGAAGTTCATACTCGACACGCGCATCTACTGGAAGCTGCTGATTGCCTTCCTGCCATCCGGCTTTTTCGGATTTTTGTTGTACAAGATCATCAAGACCTATTTGTTCAACCACTGGGTGGTCGCCACCATGTTGATAGTGGGAGGCGTAGTGCTCATCTGGCTGGACAAGCACTTAAAGCCGGGCGAGGATACGCAAGAGGACCTTGGTAGCATATCCTGGCAGCGGGCGCTGAAAATAGGAATGTTCCAGTGCATTTCCATGGTTCCGGGCGTATCGAGGGCAGCGGCCA
>JBEAYO010000160.1:0-7284 GCA_041159285.1 Bacteroidota bacterium
GATTTGGTTTTTAAGGTTCGCGGGGCTCCGCCCCGCGAACCTTTTATCGGTCATAAAACACAACACAAAAATTGATAAAAAAAAAGAGACTGCCCAACATTGGACAGCCTCTTTTTTTATTGTCGAGGGCAGTTATTATCTGTTTTGAACCAGACGACCACCCATCAGGTCGATTTGAGACTGCGGAATCGGATACAGCAAGTCTTCTGCACCTACCGTGCTGGCATTCTGGTAGAGAGAAGGCAATTCGCCCTTCTCATACGCAAGAATCCTGTTCAGCTCCTGCTGAGCAACTCCCCAACGCTGGAGGTCAAAGAAGCGGTGTCCTTCCATGCCCAGCTCCAGCTTGCGCTCCATGCTGAGTGCATTGAGAGCATTCGCCTTGGAGTCGAACGGAGCACCGGAAGAAGAATACTGCTGAATCTGATAGTTGGCAGCCGGTGAGCCATCGGCATTCTTAACGAAACCATCCGGATTGGCCGCACGGGCACGGATCAGGTTGATGTTCGTCCTTGCACCGGAGAGGTCGCCAGTTTCGATCTGGCACTCAGCCAGGAGCAACAGCACGTCTGCATAGCGGATCAGGCGGTAGCCATTGGTGGTGTAACCGGAAGTCCAGTTGCCAACTTCGGTCTGGTTGCCTTCCTGCGCCTTGCGGTAAACTTGCTTCTTCGGGCTGTAAGGACCAGCATAGCTCTGGTCGCGGATCCAGTCCTGGCCAGTGTGCGGCCCCCAATCGAGGTAGGGGATGCCACGGCGACCGACTGTCCAGTCGAGACGCGGGTCAACCGGACGGGAATCCGGTGTGAAAGGATCGCTGGTGGTAAGACCCTGGTCGTTGGCAATCGGATCAGTGTTGTAGGAATTGTCGAGCAGCGGAAGGCCGTTCACAGTCTTGAAGGAGTTCACCAGGTCGTGGCTGGGCTGGAAGAAGCCGCAGCAGCCACCGGGAGATCCACCACCTTTGTAGGGGAAGTTCAGTACTTCACCCCAGCCGCCGTTCCATCCACCGGAACCATCGTTCACGGAGTATTGAACCGTATAGATGGCTTCTACGCCGTTGCGGTTTTCAGCGTCGAAAATAGCACCATACAGGGGCTCCAGTCCAATGGCAGAACCGTCGGGAGCAGTGCCGTTGGCAACCACCCACTCGAGCTCGGTCTTGGCCTTCGCGTAGTCCTTGTTCATCTGCATCAGGGCCTTTGCCAGCAATACGCGGGCAACAGTGCCGTTGAAACGACCTACCTGGCCCATGTTGTTGGGAAGGCTGGTGCCAGCTTCCAGGTCGGCAATGATGTTGGCTCTCACATCTGCTTGGTTGGTAACTTCAGCGAGATTCGTGTTTTCATCCACATAGCAGATCTTCTCCCACAGACGCCATGCCTCCAGGTGGAAGTAGCCGCGCAGCGTGCGGGCCTGGCGACGGAAGGAGTCAGCCTCGTCAGCAGTGACCGTGCCATTCGCTTCGGCTACAGCCAATACTTTCAGCATCTCGTTGCAGCGGGAAATGCCCTCGTAGATAGAACCCCACTTCACATCCAGATAGGGATTGGTGGAGGTCTCCGTATAGGTCTGAATCGGGTTGATGTCCGGCTGGTCACCAGAGTCCGTGCCTTTGTTGGCTTCCAGACCGCGGATGCTGCCATATACCCAGTTGGAGGAAGCAGCTTCCCAGCCGAAGCCGTTGGAAGACACACCGTCAATCATCGAGTATGCACCAATCAACAGGTTGTTAACGCCATCTTTCGTAGCGAGGATGGATGCATCCAGAGAGCCGTTCGGCGTGATCTCCAGAAAATCCTCCTTGCAGGAGAATGGCAGGGCCAGCACAAGGCCCATGATGATAAATTTAATGCTTATTTTTTTCATTTTTATACAATTTGAATTTACGTATTAGAAACCAACGTTAAGACCAAAAATGTACTGCTTGACAAGCGGATAGTTGCCTTCGTCAATACCAAACGCTGTATCGCCACCATTGTTCACATCCGGGTCGAGACCGGAGTAGCCGGTGATGGTGAACAGGTTCGTGCCCTGGAGGTACATCCTTACGCTGCCGATGCCAATGCTCTTGATCACGTCCTTCGGCAGGGTGTAACCCAGCTGGAGGGTACGCAGGCGGAAGAAGGAACCGTCTTCAACGTAGTAGCTGGCGGATTGCGTGTTGGTGGAGAAGTTGGATTTGTTGGAAGCCTTCGGCGTGGTCGCACTCGTATTCCCCTCCGTCCAGC
This sequence comes from Bacteroidota bacterium, assembly GCA_041159285.1. Taxonomy (GTDB): domain Bacteria; phylum Bacteroidota; class Bacteroidia; order Chitinophagales; family Saprospiraceae; genus UBA6168. The sequence goes on from JBEAYO010000160.1 coordinate 2,232, forward strand.
TGTTGTTCAGCAGATCCTTGCTCTTCTGGCCCTGGAAAGAAGGCCAGAAATCGAGCCACCACTTGTTGTAGTTGAAGATCTCGTTGCCCTGGGAACCAAAGAAGAAAGCCGTTACGTCAAAGCCCTTGTAGTTCAGACCCAGGTTCAGACCATAGGTGAAATCAGGGTTCGGATTGCCAATGTAAGTCCTGTCATCCGGCGTGATGGCGCCGTCGCCGTTGATGTCGGCAAACTTGAAGAAGCCTGGCTCAGCACCGTCCTGGGTCGGAGAAGCATCCACATCTGCCTGGCTCTGGAACAAGCCGACAACCTGGTAGCCGTAGAATTCAGACAGGGAGCGGCCTACTTCGTTGCGGTTGAAGGCGCCAATACGGGAACCTCCGGAAGCGAAGAAGTCGATGTCATCCGTGAACTTCACGATTTCGTTCTTGTAAGTCGTGAAAGTCAGCGTTGCGTCGAGGCTCAGGTCAGAAGTGACCTTCGTGCGATAGTCGAGCTGGAGGTCGATACCAGTGTTCTTGATTTCACCGACGTTGCGTGCAGGAACAGCAGCAGCACCGTAGATCCTGGGCAGCGGCACATTGACGAGCAGGTCAGCAGCAGACTTGGAGTACCAGTCGAAGGAGAACTGCAGTTTGTCGTTCAGCAGCGTTGCATCAAAACCGACGTTGATGGTTGTCTGTGTCTCCCACTTCGTATCGAGGTTGCCAATACGCGTCGGACGGAAGCCCTGGAGAGAGGAACTACCGGAACCGTTCAGGTCGTAGTTGGAAGAACCAGGATCACCACCGAAGAGGTAGAACTGGTTGGCAGGGTCAACAGGCAACTGGTTGCCCATCGTGCCATAACCACCTCTGACCTTCAGGTCGGAGAGCAGCTCGCCTGCATCGAAGAAATCGCTCACGCGCACACCGGCGGAAACAGAGGGAAATACACCGTACTTGTAGTCCTTGCCGAAACGGGAAGAACCGTCCCTTCTCACAGTAGCACTCAGGTAGTAGCGGTTGTTGTAGGAGTAGTCAGCACGCAGGAAGGCAGAAGCCAGCGTGGTGGGGGTTCCATAACCGGAGGAAGCGCCCTGGATCTGGGCACCATTGCTAACTGTGCGGAAAGCAGGGTCGTTGGAGAAGTAGCCTGCGCGGGAAGCGCTCACGCCCCTGCCCATGCCATATTTAACTGCTTCGTAACCACCAACTGCCAATACACTGTGCTGTCCGAAGTCCCTGTCGAAGGTAAGGGTGTTGGTCCATACCCAGTCGGCATTGTAGTAGGAGTTCTCGTTGTAAGCGGCTGTGGCGATGTTTTCAGCATTTTCATAAGTAGCAGCTGTCCAGTCAGTGTTATAGCCACTCTGGAAGGTGCCACCGAAAGTAGAGCGGGCATTCAGGCCCTTCACAAGTTCATAGTCGAGGTAAGTAGAACCGAGAATGCGGATGTCGTTCTGGCGGTCATCCTGCTCGCGGTTTTGGCGGGCATAGATGCTGCGGCCGTTGCCAAGGCGAGGCGCGATACCAGTGCCGCCGAAGTCACCAACCTGGAAATTGTGAGTCACACCCTGTACCGGTACAGTGATGACGTGCGGGATGATGGGCTGGGCGCGATACAGACCTTCTGCCACGGGGCTGGATTCTGCACCGTTGCCGGGGATGCCGTTGCCCGTGCGGCCAGTCACTGTCAGGTTTTCACCAAAAGTGAGGCGCTTGTTGGCCATCTTGAATTCAGAGTTCAGGCGCGCGGAATAGCGCTGGGCGAAGTTGCTGATCACAATACCTTCCTGGTTGAAGTAGTTCAGGCCTGCATAGAAGCGGGCATTCTCGTTTCCACCGGAGAGCGATACGTCGTGGTTCGTGATGAGGGCATCGCGAGTGAGGACATCCCACCAGTCAGTGTCACCTGCCCAGGCCGGGAGTGACGGGCTGGAGTTGGTGGAAGGACCATAGATCGGGTGCGTTTCGTTTGTTCCGTCATTGTCGTAAACCAACCACTGCAGGTTGGCATACTCCTGCGCGTTCAGCAGGTTGGAACCGGCATCACCCGGGTCCTGAGAACCCACGTACATGTCGTAAGTAACCTTCACACCGGCGTTCTGTCCTTTCTTGGTGGTAACCAGGATGACACCGTTTGCCGCACGGGAACCGTAGATGGATGCAGCACCGGCATCTTTCAGCACGGAGATGCTCTCCACATCGTTCGGGTTCAGGTTGGAGATATCCTGGGTGGGAACTCCATCCACGATATACAGCGGGTCGTTAGCACCGGTAAAGGAGCTGAAACCGCGGATCCTCACCTTGGCAGCACCGCCCGGACGGCCGTCACCGCTCACTGTGACACCGGAGACGCGGCCTTGCAGCTGGCTGGTGACGTTGCTGCTCGGGATTTGAGTCAGCACATCTGTGTTGACTGTGCTCACGGCACCGGTGAGGTCTTTCTTCTGCTGGGCGGTATAACCCGTTACGACGACCTCGCCCAGCACCTGGGCATCCGGTTCCATTCTGACATCAATGCTGGCGTTGTCACCCACCACGATGTTCTGGGTCTGGTAGCCAGTGAATGAAAATACCAGCGTGGCGCCCTTGCTTGCGCGGAGCTCATAGCTGCCATCTACATCACTGATGGTACCTGTTGTCGTTCCCTGGATCAGAATGTTGACACCAGGCAATCCTGTCCCTGTTTCATCACTCACCGTGCCCTTCACAGTCATACTCTGCGCAAAGACGCCGGTGGCGAAAAACAGCATGAAGACCAGCGAGAGCCCCCCTGGCCGCAGTAGCCTGAAAAGGCCGGATTGTTTAGTTAATTGATTCTGTTTCATACTTGACTTTAGATAATTAATGAGAAAAAAAAGTTTTTAGTTGGCAACTGCCTGAGAATGAAACCACTCAGGAAGTTATCCTCGATATTCAACTAGTGAGCGTAAATCCTCTCTCGAAGGCGGACCGCTCGATGGCCCGCCGACTATCTTCTGTTAATTATAGAAACTTGCCTAACTTCAATTCCCAATCCTCATAGGCCTCGAGGCATCCCTCAAAGGCCTCGGCTGGCCCATATTGCATCAACACCTTGTTCGTAGCCACCGCCTCCTCTGCACTCGCGTAGAAACCCGTCGCAACACCGGCGGCCCTGGCTGCCCCTGCTGCCCCGTTGGTTTCCACCACCTCAATCGTACAGCGTAGCAAAGTAGCAATTGTTTTTGAAAACACAGCGGAACGAAACAGATTATCATTCCCCACCCGCATGTTTGTTACCCGCACCCCCATGTTTTGCAAAATTTTCACCCCATAGACGAATGAAAATGCAATGCCCTCCAGTGCGGCCCGGTACAAATGAGGGCGGCCGTGGCGGTTGAACTGAAGTCCCAAAACCTGTGCTCCCGGGCTTCGATTTTCCAACATTCGCTCGGCGCCGTTGCCGAAGGGCAGTATGCGCAGGCCGTCGGATCCGGGCACAACTTCCTCCGCCTGCCGTTCCATGTCATCGTAGGTGATGCCGTCCTGAGCCACCTGCTGACGAAGCCAGCTGTAGGTGATGCCGGCGCCGTTGATGCAAAGCAGGACTCCGATGCGCGGATTGCCAGGGCTGTGATTAACATGCGCAAAACCGTTGACCCTCGAAAGTGGATCCGCCAGCGGGCGCTCCAGCACGCCATACACCACGCCGGAAGTGCCTCCTGTGGCTGCCACCTGCCCCGGCTGCAAAACACCCAGCGAAAGGGCGTTATTAGGCTGGTCGCCGGCTCTGTAGGACACCGGTGTACCTGTCTGCAGGCCTGTGGCAGCAGCAGCTTCACTGCCCAATCTGCCTTGAATGGAAAAAACCGGGACTACTTCCGGAATCAGGCCTGTGGCGAAACCATAGTGTGACAACACCATGTCCGCCAGGTCATCTTTCGCGAAATCCCAGAGTATTCCCTCCGACAATCCCTCCGGCGTAGTCTTTACTTCGCCGGTCAGCCGCATGGCAATGTAGTCGCCAGGCAGCATTATTTTATCAATGCGTTGATATATGTCAATTTCGTTTTCCTGCACCCATTTCAGCTTGGAGGCTGTGAAGTTGCCGGGTGAGTTCAAAAGATGGTTCAAACACCTTTCAGGCCCCATTGCTTCAAAGGCTTCATTTCCGATTTCTACCGCCCGGCTGTCGCACCAGATGATGGAGGGTCTCAGCACCTTTTGCTCTTTGTCAACCACCACCAGGCCGTGCATCTGATAGGCAATGCCAATCCCTGCTACTTGGTCCGAAGCACCGGGCACCTGTTCGAGAAGCCGGCGTACTGCCCTGCACACCTGTTCCCACCAGCTCTCCGGAGACTGCTCGGCCCAACCGGGCCTCAGCGACAGCATCTCCATCTCAGAATCAGGCGACTGTGCATCTGCAACTACCTGCCCATTATCTGCAGCTACCAATGCCGCCTTTACGGAGGAGCTGCCTATATCAATACCCAGTAGATACATCCTTGATTTTCAGAAAACTAAAATGCAGCAAACCCGGCAGACCTTGCCGTCATTTGCTGTACTTATTAAGGCGTTATTTTAATTTGACCGATTGGCACCGGCACCGGGTTTTACCACCGGGAGCATTACCGAGATTAACGCTATCGCATTTGCGATTTTGCAATGGCCGATAACCTCTATCGACAGCAGGCACGAAATCAATTATACCAGGAAAGAAACCAATGAAGTGTTTTTGTCAAAAGGGAGAGGTCCGCATATAGCGCTAATATCAGTTTCTTACCATTTAGTTTTAGCCTGCCCGGCAAATGTACCGCTTTTTTTTTCTTATCCATGAAATTTGCAGCAACATTTTTTTTTGTTCTGTCAAAAAAGGGCAAATTACATAAGGCATTAGCGGTATTTTAATTTCTTATATTTGGAATAATTGACAGAAACAATGAAAGGCTTTTATTTGGAAGAGGCGCCTTCTTGAGGAAGGAGGCTCTCGCAAAAGCCTCGTGGCGAGGCGCCACCTACTCCGGAAAGGAACAACGGGGCTTCGCTCAGTGTCCTCTGGAAGCCAAGCGGCACCGGCCTCTGAAGATCCAATGGCGCCTTGTAGG